>JBELBG010000125.1:0-5157 GCA_042095435.1 Thiotrichaceae bacterium
CAAGCCGTGTATTTAACACTTCATATAAACGCCTGCATTCATTCTGATAACGTTCGATAGCATAAGGTATTTTCTCTGGCGCATAGCGATGAAACACATTAGCCTGACCTTGCATTGGGCCAACACCGCCCATTTGAAACATAAGCCATTGCAATACCAATGATCGTCCTTTGCTATCCTGCGGCATAAACTGCCCTGTTTTCTCTGCCAGATAAATTAATATTGCGCCGGATTCAAACACGGCAAAATCATCATTATCACGATCAACAATCGTAGGGATACGCCCATTTGGATTCAACTTCAGAAACCAGTCTTCTTTTTGTTCTTTCGCACCCAAATCAATTCTATGGGTCGTATATTCTAATTCCATTTCTTCCAATGCAATTGTGACTTTATGCCCATTTGGTGTAGCTGCAGTGAAAAGTTCTATCATTTTTATTTATCGCCTTTATTAATATAATCAACTACATAATTAACACTAATTGCGTTAATCTCCATCAAAACTATGAGAATACTATATCATGAGTAAATTTGAGTACGACTTATTTGTTATCGGCGCAGGCTCTGGAGGTGTTCGCGCCGCGCGTATGTCAGCAAGCCTTGGCGCGCGTGTCGCTGTTGCCGAAGATCGTTATCTCGGCGGTACTTGCGTTAATGTTGGTTGCGTACCGAAAAAATTACTTGTTTACGCATCACATTTTTCAGAAGACTTTGAAAATGCCAAAAGTTTTGGCTGGGATATCAGCAAGACTGATTTTGATTGGCCAACATTAATAAAAAACAAAAATACTGAAATTAAACGATTGAATGGTGTTTATGAACGCATTCTCGATAATTCTGGTGCCAAAACCATCATTGGACGCGCGAAAATAGTTGATGAACATACTGTTGAAGTGGAAGGCAAACACATCACAGCCGAACGCATATTAATCGCAACCGGCGGTTGGCCAAGTGTTCCTGATATACCGGGTAAAGAACATATTATTTCTTCCAATGAAGCTTTTTTTCTTGATTCACTCCCGGAAAAAATCGTCATTGTTGGTGGCGGCTATATCGCCGTTGAGTTTGCCGGTATTTTTCATGGCATGGGGGTTGATACTACGCTGCTCTACCGTGGCACATTATTCTTACGTGGGTTTGATCAGGATGTGCGTCAAGCATTAGCGGATGAAATGCAAAAAAAGGGTATTAAGATCACATTTAATTCAAATATCGCTGCGATAAAAAAAAGTGATAATGGATTAATTGCAACGCTGGAAGACGGAGAAAAACTTGAAGCCGGACAAATCATGTATGCAACAGGTCGCAAACCCATGACGGAAAACCTCGGGCTGGAAACGGTTGGAATTGAGTTAGATAAAAATAATGCCATCAAAGTAAATGAACAATACCAAACCAATGTGCCTTCTATTTATGCTATTGGCGATGTAACCAATCGTGTCAATCTAACACCAGTTGCGCTTGAGGAAGGCATGATATTAGCAAAACGATTCTATGCTAATGAAGATAAAGATGTGGACTATTCAAATATTCCAACCTGTGTATTCAGCCAACCCAATATTGGAACGGTTGGACTGACAGAAGAAGAAGCACGTGACAAGTTTGATGAAATTGAAATTTATAAATCATCTTTCAAACCTATGAAACTTTCGTTATCAGATAGCAATGAAAAAACATTAATGAAGATTATTGTCGATAAAAAGACAGATCTTGTTGTCGGTGTTCATATGCTCGGGCCTGATGCAGGAGAAATTATTCAAGGTATAGGAATAGCAATAAAAGCTGGAGCAACGAAGAAAGTATTTGATTCAACCATTGGTATTCACCCAACAGCAGCAGAAGAATTCGTTACGATGCGTGAACCTGTTAGCGACTAATTTATACTGCCTTACTGACAATAGCCAACCAAGGTTGTTGTTCGCAAGGTAAGCCTTCAGGACGATAATAATGATGAATAATTTCAAAACCGGCTGTTTCCAGAAACCCTTTACTGACTTCAAGTTCCATATAATGGCCATAACGTTGTCCGTTCCAGCCTTCTACATTCCCTCTGGGATTTGATGTAAATAAAATTCCACTAGGAAGCAAAGCTGTGTACAGTTCCAGTAAGACGCGTGGTAATTCCTTACTGGGCACATGAAATAGTGACGCATTTGCAAAAATGCCATCAAATGTATTTTCTTGTAAATCAAGACTTAAAAATTGTTGATGTAAAACAGGACAACTACTGTGCTTTTTTGCCATTTCACAAAATGACTGGCTACCATCAAGACCGACAGGGTTATGCCCTAACACTTTAAACGTATGAACATCACGACCGGGGCCACAGCCAAAATCAAGAATATCTAATGGCCTGTCTTCAGGTAGTGCATTCAGAAAAGCTTCAATATTCTGACTAACATCATGATCTTTTGTACCTTGCCAAAATGACTCAGCACTATTGTCATAATGTGCTAACGTCACTTTCTCAATATCATCTAAATCACTGGAACGTTCATCAACCATATTTAAATAATTACCTCAATGTTTTCTGCCAAAATAAGGCTTTACCGTTTGCGGGATCAAGTTCATACGCTTCAAAACCATAATTAATATAAGCCTTTTTCGCAGCTTCATTCCCTTCCAGAACTTCTAACGTTAATTTGCAATAACCTTTTTCTGTCGCCAGTTCTTCAATTTTATTCAACATCTTCTGACAAATACCTTGTCCGCGATATTGATTCAAAACCACAACATCATGGATATTCAACAATGGTTTACATTTAAAGGTAGAAAAGCCCTGAAAACAATTAATCAAACCTGCCGGTTTATTATCAATATAAGCAAGAACAGTAATAGCGCCATGCTGTTTAGCTAACTCATTAACAAGATTTTCTTTTACATAAGAAGACAGCGCTTCGCCACCACCCATAGAATCGAGCGCATAATCATTAAGAAGAGAAACAATATCGTTGCTGTGTTGCTCATTGGAATAATCAGCAAGTACTATTTCAAGTTTCATTATCCGTTTTGTAACTCAGATAAATACTTAAATAATAATCGCGCTGATTTAGGTGGTTTATTATTAGCCTGTTCTTTTTTCGCATTTCGAATTAACTGGGTAACGCGTTGGCGTTCAAAGTTCGCAAACTTATTTGCTAATTCATTGATCAACTCTTGATCACCACCCAGCAATGAATCACGCCACTGTTCTACTTCATGAAATTGTTCCACTTCTCGCTTATGCGGCTTTCGTAATTTTTCCAGTGCAGTGCGCATTGCGACTTCATCTTCTTCCTGCATTAAACCAGCGATAAACTTTAGTTGACGTTTTAATGCGGCGAGTTTCATTTTTTTAGCCGCAATAACGGCTTCTCTTAATTTATCAGAGACAGGGACTTGTAAAAAATGAGCGTCAGGCAACTCAACAAGTTGCTTACCCAAGTCATGCAGCCCTTGTAGTTCCCGTTTAACCTGAGACTTACTTTTTCCAAACTCTTCGTAATCGTCGTAATCTTGTTCCATAATATTCAAGCGGCGTTTTTTTTAAACAGCCCTTCTTAGTTCTTTTATAATATCTATTAACTAAAGCAAACTTTCGGTTGCCAGCGTAAGCTCTGATGGCAGTGTATTAATGTCTATTCCCCATACAACTGGTAAATAATAGTTTATAAATAAAGTAATTAAAATTAATCCAAAAAGATTTATCCATAGACCTGCTTTAACCATTTGTCTTATTGTGACGTAACGGCTACTAAAGGCAATAGCATTAGGCGGCGTTGCTACAGGCAACATAAAAGCAAAAGAAGCTGCAATGGCAACAGAAAACATCAAACAGTAAGGATGAATATTTATTGCAATCGCCAATGCTGCAATAACAGGAAGGATCATCGACGCTGTAGCAATATTAGATGTTATTTCCGTTAAGATAATAACCATTAACGTAACAGCTATTATGATAAGAAACAGATTGTTGCCCTGAAGCACATTGAGTTGAATTGCTATTGCCTGCGTTAAACCACTATCAGAAAAGCCTTTTGCAAGTGCAAAGCCGCCACCGAATAATATTAGTATATCCCAAGGTATCTTGAGTGCAGTTTGCCAATCGAGTAAAAACTCACGTTTTTTAAGGTTTGAAGGAATAATAAAAAGTAATAACGCACCACCTATGGCAATAGTTGAGTCTTTAATTGATTTAAGCTGTTCGATCTCTACCAGACCACGAATCATCCATGCCAGTGCCACGCTGCAAAAAACGAACAACACTATTTTTTCTTCTTTGGACATAGAGCCCAACTTCTCCATCTCCTGCTTTAATACTGCCTTGCTACCAGGTAGTTGATTAATTTCACTTGGGTAAGCAAAACGCGTCAAGTAATACCAGGTAATTATCAACATAATGATTGATAACGGTAGAGCAAATATCATCCAATCCAGAAAGCCAATACTTTGCTGAAATTGTGTTTCGATAACTCCAGCGAGAACAGCATTAGGTGGAGTACCAATCAACGTTGATATCCCACCGATTGAGGCAGCGTAAGCAATACCTAACATCAATGCGATACCAAAACGAAAATGTTCAGGTCGAGTATCAACCTGTAAAGATTTGTCCTGTTTAATTTCATCGCTTATTTGTTTTAACACAGCAATACCAATTGTCAGCATCATCATCGTCGCAGCGGTATTACTGATCCACATAGATAAACCTGCAGATGAGACCATGAACCCGAGAATAATACGATTAGGTGTCGCCCCAAAAAATAGAATAGTATGAAGTGCAATGCGTCGGTGAAGATTCCATTTCTCCATGGTAACCGCAATAAGAAAACCGCCGAGGAACAGATAGATAAGATGATGCGCATAAGCTTGCGTGACGCTACTACCATCCATCACACCAAAAACCGGGAACAAAAAAATAGGCAGCATAGCCGTAGCTCGTATTGGTATCGCTTCAGTTATCCACCATGTCGCCATTAGCGCGGCTATAGCAAGTACATAAACTGCATTCTGCGGCAAATGCTCTGATGACGGTATGAGCAACAATAATAAAAACAGAACTGGCCCGATTATTAAGCCAATATTTTTACCTGACATAATATAAAAGATTATTGTCAGCTAATTGTTCACCTAAAACTTTTTTAGCTTTTTGCATATTAATATTTTTTGTGATTTCCGCTT
>JBELBG010000126.1:0-5151 GCA_042095435.1 Thiotrichaceae bacterium
TTGTTCAGCCATTATCTTTAAGATTTTTATCCTATAATGAAATTATAATTTAAAATGTTTGCTTTAAGTTGATGATTTCTCTGGGGAATTGCATTATTATTATTAGCCTTGCAAATTTTATCTGGCCAACTTACGGCATTATTTTTCTAACCGTAGTCGCTTCAATCTACCCTGGCTTCGAAGCAATGCAGGGTATTAGCAGCGTCATCATTGGAACCTTATATGCACTTGTTGATGCGGCCATTGCCGGGGCTATTTTTGCGTGGTTATATAACTTATTACCTGAATAGAGTTATTTTTTAAAAAACTATTCTACACCAGAGATACCACTATCTCTTTCTGCGGCCATCACCGTGTTTGCAACCAACATGGTAATGGTCATCGGGCCTACGCCGCCGGGTACCGGAGTAATCTGCTCTGCTACTTCTTTCACCTCATTAAAATCAACATCGCCAACTAACCGACCATCATCAAGACGATTGATACCAACATCAATAACCACCGCACCTTCTTTAACATGCTCGGCCTTAATCATTTCCGCACGACCGGTAGTAACAACCAGAATATCAGCTCGTTTGGTATGATCCGCCAAGTCCCGCGTCTTTGAAGTACATATTGTTACAGTAGCATCTTCTTGTAATAACAACATCGCCATCGGCTTACCAACAATATTACTGCGACCGACAATAACGGCATTTTGACCCGCAACAGGAATATCACAATATTTCAACATCCGCATTACACCAAAAGGCGTACAAGGAGGAAAAACCGTATTGCCTGTCATTAATGCACCAACATTATAAAGATGAAAACCATCTACATCCTTTTCCTGTTTAATCGTTTCCAGCACCTTGTTCTCATCAATATGCGCAGGCAAAGGTAATTGTACCAATATGCCATTGATCTTCACTTTCTGATTCAATTCTTCAATAAGATTAAGTAGCATCTCTTCCGAAATATCTTCGGGTAAGTCATGCACTTCAGAATGTAGCCCCACTTCATGACAGGCCTTAATTTTATTATTTACATAAAGCTTTGAAGCCGGGTTATCACCGACAATGATCACTGCAAGACCTGGCAAAACACCTTTAGACTTGAGTATAGCTGCCCTTTCTTTCCATTCCTGTCTTACTGCGGCTGAGATAGCCTTTCCATCAATTAATGTTGCACTCATAAAGATTCCCCAAATATTTCTGATAAGAAAAGTCAGAACAGCAGAAAAGTACTATAGATAATACACCTGCAATACGACCGTAATAAAATAGTATGTTATCCAGCAACTGAGGACAAATCATTACTGAAAAATTTATATTACTAAAGCAAATAACATGGCGCTTTTGATTATATTTTAATGTTACTCATAGTTATAATTTCAATTTTAGACCTGTTCTTATCTTGCAACTACGGCCTGAAGATAATCCAGAAAGTTTTGCCGTTAGAATTGAAGTTTATAAGCATTACGGCTATTTCGAGCCAAATGGGGCAGAACAATTAACGACAAAAAAATGCCTTATGCACAGTAAATTCTAATTCATTTTGTTCAACGCTATTACGGAAAATAGTTAATATATTCACTTATTTTAAAATTCATTTAAATAGTTCATCAAAACCTTATAAGTGAATCCCCATAACGGTGTATCTCCTACAGTAATATAAGGAAATTCTCGATCACTGTATTTCGGAGCGATTACACCGATATTGTGATTTGCTGGATCAGACAGAAAAGAAAGTTCCTGCCAATGTGCTGTAGCAATTTCGGATTCATCAAGTTGCAATTCAACCCTTTTCGGAATCATCCATAAAAACGGTGCAACAAGGACAGGCTGCTTATTTAAACGGCCTGCTTTGGAAAAAGGTAAGGCATATTGATAATGTTCCATACTTAAATGACAGCCACACTCTTCAAAAACTTCCCGTTGACAAGTTGCCAACAGATCCTCATCCGACTCTTCCACTCGACCACCGGGAAAAGCCCAGTGACCTGACCAAGGGTCTAAAGGATGTTCGGCCCTGCGCACTAATAAAATAGATGGCGATTCACGTGTTACCACCAGAGCCACTGCAGCACTGGGTTGTTCTTCTTTCATTTGATTCATAAAACAACATTAAAATGAGAAGTATCTTGCTGACCGATAGGTATAGTGAGTACTGGTGCCAAACCTTCAGTATTACCTGACTGCTTGAATTACATCAGCATCTAATCTGTCACAGGATAACAACAAGAAATGAATTATAATCAAAAAGACTATACGCATTGCGTGGTTCAAATGATTAACTCCCTATTTTTTATGTTCATATAGCGATGAAATGATAGGCGACAGACCAGAAAATTAATAGAAAAAAGTTTATATTAACAATTTCATATTCACTTCGTTGAAAAACAAGAAGCGTTAAGAAAAACAATACCGTGCATCTTCCAATGATTTATTTCAATACAAAAAAGCGCGACTAATGCCGCGCTATATAAACTAAAATATAAGTTGTTCAATAAGATTATTGAACAGTTTGTCTCATTATTTTAACAACAGGATCCCGCTGACTTATCACTATTGGAATAGTTTGCCTGTTTGGTTTCAGAAACAGGACGCCGAGTTCCAGAGGGCGCACACCAAACTTTTCCATCCTGCTCATTGGTAGGTGCAATCCCCATAAAACTGTCTTTATACGGTTCATTACTAAGTAAATTAAATGTCCGTTCACAAACAGCCATTCTTTCGCCACGCGGAAATTCATGTCCTTCATCATCGACAACAAAACTGAATGGACCACGGTAGATAGCGGCATGGCCCTTATCAATGCAGTCGACTTGTTCTTGTTTGATCGCAGTTAAAGTAGCTGAACGGAATTCAATACCTTCAACTACCTGCCAAGGTGAATCTGCCCATTTATCATAAGAGACTGCAACAAATCCTGCTTGCTGAAACATATCCAACATTTCCAGCTCCTGAAATGCGCCCGAAATACAGCCACTCCATAATTGTTCATTTTCTTTTAAGTGATCCGGAATAAATTCGTCACTTATAATATCGGAAATAGCAATACGACCACCTGGTTTCACAACTCGAAATATTTCATTAACTAGCTGTTGTTTTTCAACATCACTCACTAGATTTAAAACGCAATTTGATATCACCAGATCAACAGAATTATCTGGAATTAATGGCGTATCTTGTATTTGCTTACCTTTCCAGTTTTCTAACTGTGATAATTGATCTACATTTGTTACCGGATTTGATTTTAGCCATGTTTCCATCTCATCAATATCCAAAGCGAGATCTTGAATTTTACCTTTTAAAAATTGTACTCGATCACTACCTATTTTTGTTGCCATATCTGACTGATATTTTCTTGCCAAAGACAGCATGTCATCATTCATATCAACACCAATGATCTTCCCTTCATCACCAACAAGTTGCGCCGCCATATAACATATCTTGCCGCTACCACTACCCAGATCAAGTACCGTGTCTCCTTCACGAACATAACGTGAGGGATCACCGCAGCCATAATCTTTTTCAATAATTTCTTGCGGCAATATTTTTAACAAATCTGTTTGATAATCTACAGGACAACATAATGCTTCCTGTCTTTCATTTGCACCTTCTGAATAACGTTCTAATACTGCATTTTCTTGATTCATGGTTTATTACTCTTTATAAATGGATTTTTTAATAATTGAAATACTTCCCCTGAGGCAGGATCACGGAAATTATTTAGTCCGATCACCATGTCCTCATACCCTGCTTCTGGTAAGGCATGATATGTTTTAAACGCTTTATCCCAAATTGAAAATATATTGCCGTAATTACTGTCTGTTTCATGCCTGACAACCGAGTGATGTATACGATGCATATCCGGCGTCACAAATATTGTCCTTAGAATGCGATCAAACTTTTTATTTAGCAGAATATTACTATGTCCATATAACGCTGCTGCATTTAAAGCTATTTCATATAATATGATGGCAAATGCTACCGGACCAATAAGATAAACTGCTGCCAGTTTATAAAACATCGACAAAACAATTTCGACAGGATGAAAACGGATACCTGTCGTCACATCAAACTCCAGATCAGTATGGTGTACTCGATGAATTCTCCAAAGGAAGCTGAATTTATGTAGAACGACATGTTGGATATAAATCAGAAAATCAAAAATGATAATCGTTAAAATCACATTCAAAAATAACGGTAACGAAACAGAGTTTAGCAAGCCAATCTCATGTTTATATGCGAATAAAGCCGCTTCAAATGTTGCTAAAGGAACCAGTAAATAAACAGCAATAAAATTAATACTCAGTAACAAAATATTATTTATGCGTCTGTACTTAGAGTTTTTATCAGCTACTCGCCTTGGCCAGACTAACTCAAGACCAGCAAAGAATAAAATTAGAATGACAAAACTGTACATTCTCAATTCTGCTTGATGTTCAATAAAAAATGACTGGAAATAATCCATTACGGTCTGATGTCTTTATTATGGTGCTGTCTGAATTTTAGGTTACACTAGAGTTTATTCACTTTTTACATAGACTATAAACATTACTATAAATTCAGTAACAAATGACCGAAACATCAAAAAACGGAATATTTCTGACTACGCGCCCCAGAAGAATGCGACGTGACAACTTCAGCCGCCGCCTGATGCGCGAAACAACGCTTACTATCGATGATTTAATCTATCCGATGTTCATTATCGAAGGTGAATCTCAACGTTCAAGTGTAGATTCTATGCCTGATATAGAAAGAGTCAGTATTGATTTATTACTACATGAAGCAAAAACACTGGTAGAACTGGGCCTTCCAGCTATTGCCTTATTTCCTGTCGTTTCTGATGATAAAAAAAGTGCCAAAGCCGAAGAAGCCTGGAACCCTGATGGTCTGATACAAACAGCTGTACGCCAATTAAAACAATCTCATCCTGAGCTTGGTGTTATCACAGATATCGCGCTCGACCCGTATACGCTTTCCGGTCAGGATGGATTAACTGATGACAACGACTACGTTATCAACGATGAAACTGTCGAAATTCTGGTCAAACAGGCGCTTTCACATGCCGAAGCTGGTGTCGATATTGTCGCGCCATCAGATATGATGGACGGACGCATCGGAGCTATTCGGTCAGCATTGGAAGAAAATGGCTATATTAATA
>JBELBG010000127.1:0-5089 GCA_042095435.1 Thiotrichaceae bacterium
GATCATTCGAATCAAGTATATCTTTAGCTGCGCCCGCTTCACTACTTGAGCCTTTTAAAACATCGTTAACAAACTTGAAGTAAACGGTATAGATTTCTGTTTCTTTACCTTCTTGTTCGATAAGAAAGAAAGGTGCCTGACTTACATTATATTGCTTTGCCAGTAACATACCTTCGCTATTTGTATCACGTTCATCAGCGATGATGGTTTGATCTATTTTATTTATATAACCATCATTTTCGAGGCGTTGCTGAACTTCGGCGCACTTTCGACACGCGTACCCATCAGCTTTTATCTTTTTAACAAATGTAATTTTCATTATCTTTATTTCTTTAAATTGCCTTCATGTAAACCGCATTCTTTCTGTGTTGCTTCTTCCCACCACCATCGGCCTGCGCGTTCATGCTGGTTTGGTAATACAGGTCGCGTACAGGGTTCGCAACCAATACTGATATAACCTTGTTGATGTAAAGGGTTAAATGGAACATCGTTATTTCTGATGTACTCCCAAACATCAGCAGAAGTCCAGTTTGAGAGAGGGTTAAATTTTATTAATTCCTTGTCGGCAGTTGAAAAGGCAGCATCTCGTTCAACAACTGGAATTGCATTACGTGTATCAGGGCTTTGATCTTTTCTTTGTCCGGTAACCCAGGCATCCAGCCCCGATAATTTTCGTCGTAAAGGAATGACTTTTCGGATTCCGCAACATTCCTTGTGCCCATCTTTATAAAAGCTATATAAACCTTTTTCTTTTACCAGGTTTTGAACAGATTCTGTATCCGGCGAAAGTACATCAATCTTGATTTTGTAATGTTCGCGAACCTGTTCAATAAAACGATAGGTTTCATCGTGTAGACGACCGGTATCAAGTGAGAAGATCTGAATATTTGATCTCAGTTTGCTTGCCATGTCTATTAATACGACATCTTCGGCACCACTAAATGAAATAGCGATATTGTCGAAGTTTTCTAAAGCTAGTTTTAAGATAGCGACAGGCGAACTATTGGCAAGCTCTTTCGCTTTTTGTTCTGTATTAAATTCTGTTCCGCTCATATTATTCTGCTGTCTAAGTTATTGATTTTCAATTTATAATCTTTTTGAGCGGGGGATTTTATCAGAAAGCCTTATTTCAACCTATAATATGTCTATATAAAGTTAGTCGAATTTCGAATAAGCTCGACTAAGAAAATACTAAATCATCTTGTATATGCAAACAGGTATTTTAATAAATTGTTGTTTTATTAAAGTCGATTGATAATTAAAGAAAAAGCTGAATGTTTTATGGTGGAGCAAAAACTATGAGTGACAGTGAAGGTACTGATATTAAAACAATGTGGTCGGAAAGTTTGCTCGAAACTCTCTGCGTTGCTTTACGAAAAGATAAAGAAGATGCATTGGTTCAAGAGATTATCGTCGATTTAAGAGCTAAAGATTATGACGATGAATACCTTATTAACAAAGTAAAAAAGAAGGTCGGTCCGAATGCTGCTGTAAGAATAAAAAAATTGTTAGAAGGAAAAAAAACGGGTGGCTCAGGTGGAGAGGCAAAACCATTGAGTAAGGCTGATCAAGCGCGAGCTAATGCCGCCGCTAAAAGGCGTCAGGAAAACCCGGGTTTAATGGGCAAAATAAAAGGAATTTTCGGCGGCTGAAATTAAAATTGAAAACTATGACTTTCCAGGTATTTGCGCAAAATATAAGTGCCGTGAGCAGAAAGGTCAGTCATATAAAGGACATTAGAATCGTCGAGCTCAATAACCAGATGCATACGTGATACATCTCGCAAGCTTGGGTCAAGCATGATATCGCTTTTACTGTCACGACCGATAACATTCTTGCCGACTTTCAATTTGTAGCTCCTGCCTGCTTCATCAATAAATTTACATATATCCTCATCTTCGCAGATAATTTTGCATGGATGTTTGGATATTAAAACAACCATTTCGTCATTCGGCTTTAACTTAACAGTAACATTCTCACCTTTTGGCATTTTTTCTAATTGGTTCGTTACCGCGCCATCGACAACCGGTTCGAAAACGGTGTTTTCAAGCATTAATGTATCTTTAAACTCTCCGCCGACTTCTGTTGCTGAGCCAGAACCAGATTGACCATGTTTTTTCTTCTCGGAATAGAGGTATTTAATAATTTCTTGTCGAGATGATAAATATTGCATGTATTTAACAAGTGCAACGCGACGAAATTCGTTTAAATCATCGCCTCCTTCATGCAGCGCTGAAACAATGCCGCGCCAGCCATTATCCTGAGAAAAAATCTGGCTATCCATCTCTCGTAAGGCGCGATTTATGCTCTCCGGATCCTCAATTGACTTGGAAAGAAGCGATACAAATTTCTTTTCTATGTCCTTAATTGTTTTGGCTTCTTTTTTTAATTCATCAACAGAGAACTTAACCATGCTGGTAATTTTCTTTGACGGAACACAGGTTCTGCCAGATAGAGCAAACTCAAAGTCCGCCAGTGATGAAAACTTTAACGTTTGTTCACCAACCGTCATTTCGATAGGTTTAGCAAAAAGTTTATTTAACATGTTTAATTAGTCTTACCCGAACAAAATTTGTTGCTAGTATATTGGCTACTCGATGGAATTAATGTGATCTAATATACAATCTTTAACATCTATTAAGTAGATAAGTTTCACTCAGTTTGTCGTTAGATTGTAACAACTTTTAACACTCGAATTGAATGCTTCTTCTTTTTAAAATATCTTTTCTGATCAGATATTTACACTTTCTTAATGAATTGGCAAAAGAATAAAATTTTGTTAAGTCCTGGTTAAGTTTTTCAAAAATTTCAAGAAAAGCGGGCACATATTTTCTATAAGTAATAACAGAGGCCAATTTTGCGTTATTTATTCCGTTGCTAAACCATGCTTCATAAGGACTGCTTTGCCATTTTTGACTGATTTGGGAGTATTCATTTTTCATTTCTACCAATATTTCTTTTTTATGTTTTCGTTTTATCTGATCTTCATCAGAAGATTGATAAAGCCGATTTAATCTTGATTTATAGCGGTTTATGAGAGCAACAAATGTTTTTTCCTGTTCCTGAGCTTGTTCATACTCAAGCAAATATTTTTTGTCTGTTTTTTGCTCTAGCCATCTAGTTACGCCTATATGTGCTACGGCATCGGCATAGGATTCATTTAGTTCTGTGTCGTTTTTAATATAGAGTTGTTGGTGTGCCAATTCATGAAACATAACAGCAGCAATATAACTTTCATCCCAGCGGAGCATTGAATTTAAAACCGGGTCATTGAACCAACCGAGTGTTGAATAAGCTGCCACACCACCAAGGTAAATGTCGTAGCCTTGCTGTTTTAATTGTATTTCATGTTGCTGAGCATCTTCCCTTGAGAAATAGCCTCGATAGCTCAGGCAACCGATAATCAAATAACACCAGTTCAACGGTTCCAAAGAAAATTCAGGATTAGCAAAAATATTCCAGATTACATAATTACGTTCGAGATTTGCAAAAGAGGTATAGCTGTTATTGTCTGGCAGGCCTAATTCTTTTATAGAAAACTTTCTCAATTCTAAAACAGTATTCAATTTCTCTCGGTATTCCTCAGAGAGACTATCGCTTTTCAAAAGCTCACTAATGGGCTTGCTCTTTTGTGTGACTTCAAGTTGCCCGTGAATAGATTGACCGTAATAACGTATTGTTGAACAACCTAAAAGCAGGAAGGCTATAATAAAAATCATCAACAACCTGGAATTTTGATAAATTAGTTTGACCATGTTTATGCTTGTTGTAAGTTATAATGTAATTTACTACGTTCTGTTTCCCGAAAAGAGAAATAGTTGTAATTTATTGAAATAATTAACCGAGCTTATTCATGTTTACGACTTTAATCGATGTTGAATCATTAGTTGATTGTTATAAGAAGCCAGACTGGCTAATTATTGATGTTAGATACGATTTAGCGGATAAGGATGCTGGAAAAAAAGCTTATTTGACAGGCCATATTCCGGGTGCAATCTATGTCGATTTACATGATGACTTGAGCCGACCTCCGGGCACGAATAAAGGGCGTCACCCATTACCCACTGAAGAAACCATGAATGATCTATTTTCGGAACTCGGTATTAATGAGGGTACGCAAGTGATTATTTATGATAATGCCTTTGGTGCATTTGCAGCGCGTTTATGGTGGATGTTAAGGCATATGCAACACCAGCGAGTTGCTGTCTTGGATGGCGGTTGGCAGGTCTGGGAAGCTGCCGCTGCGGAAATTGATTCTAAGATAGAGCAAGCAAACAACAGTAATTTTAAAAAGTCAGCTAGAAAACAAGAAGTTATTGATATTAAGCAAATTGAAAATGCGGTTTTAGTAGTTGATTCGCGCGAGCCTGCGCGCTATCGAGGTGAATCAGAACCAATAGATAAAGCTGCTGGCCATATTCCGGGGGCAATAAATCGATTTTGGAAAGATAACTTGTCTGCAAGTGGCACCTTTAAAGAAAAAGCACAACTTCAAGCCGAATTTGAGCAAATTTTTGAAAACACACCGGCAAAAGAATCTGTCTTTTATTGTGGTTCTGGCGTAACGGCTTGTCATAATTTGCTTGCAGCTGTTCACGCTGGCTTGGAGCAACCAAAGCTTTATGCAGGTTCGTGGAGTGAATGGAGTAGCGATGCATCAAATCCAGTAGCAACGGCCTGAACAATTCATTTTTGAATGATTTTGCTAAAGCATTTCAGTATGTTATGAATAGACGTATGATAAACTGGTTCAATAATTAATATTACACGGTAAATTAATGTTTAGACGTATTCTGAAAGTTTCTCTCATTTTGGTATCCACCAGCCTTTTTGCAGGAGATATCGGTATCAACACTGATATTGATTCCATAGAAGCGGCATTGGTTACACCTGAAGAACTATTAGACACAAAGCCAGATAATATTGAGTCTGGGATAACAAGCGACGATAGCATTGTAGAAGGCGTACTTGATGTTGTCGTTGAGAACGTTGAATCTGAAATGGAAGAGCTTACAGGTTCGATTGAAGAAGCTCTCTATACCGATGATGAGGATATTAATACAAATCCTGATGTGCTTATCAAAGATGT
>JBELBG010000128.1:0-5072 GCA_042095435.1 Thiotrichaceae bacterium
TAAATGGTGTTACCCGTTGTCGCGATCAAGTGCTCATCGTAACTTGAAACGACATATGGCCAACTATCCATTTCATCATTATTAAGTACAATAGGACGTTTTAAAAATTGCTGAATGGCATCAATAGGAATGACCGGTATAGCTTCTACGTTATCCAGGCTTCTAATCGTTGGAGATAATTTTACATTTCGGCCAGAGACAATTTCACCTGTGCGATTTACATTCAGAACAGGCTTGCCATCCTGATAACTCAGAGAAACGACATCGCCAGGATAAATTAAATGAGGGTTTTCTATCTGAGGATTCACACTCCAGATTTCTGACCAACGCCAGGATTGTTGAAGAAATCGTGCCGAAATACCCCAAAGTGTATCGCCTTTAACAACAGTATAGGTTTCAGGATGATCCGGATTTATAGTCAATTCATCCGCGCTTAGACCAATATTGGCCCCAATTGTCAGCAAAAAAATTGCGCATGAAATTAGTATTTTATTCAACATGTCTATTACCTTACGTGGATTCCTTAATGTAGATTAGCAAAAACTTAACGAAAATGTTAGTCACTAATGCATTTTATTGTGGTTTTACTGCAACAGTCCGATTTTCCTATATACTATCATGCAGTTATATTAATTTTTGGAGCCAATTTTTCATGGCAATACTCGAAGTTTTGCATTTTCCTGACGAGCGCCTGCGTAATAAGGCGCTTCCTGTTAAGGAAATCGATTCTGATATCAAAAAAACCGCTACAGACATGCTGGAAACCATGTATAGCGAGAATGGTATTGGTCTGGCTGCAATTCAGGTCAATATTAAAAAAAGAATTGTTGTAATAGACCTATCCGAGGAAAGAAACGATCCGTTAATTCTAATCAATCCGGAAATAACCAAACTTGAAGGCAAAGAAACAATGCGTGAAGGCTGTTTATCTGTACCGGAATATTTTGATGTAGTGGAACGTGCTGAAACCATTGAGTTTTCCTATAAATCTCTTGAAAATGAAGTGGTTACTTCAAAAACGGATGGTTTATTGGCAGTTTGTATCCAACATGAAATAGATCACCTTGATGGCAAACTGTTTATTGATTATTTATCACCTTTAAAACGTCAACGACTTAAGAAAAAAATCGAAAAACTGGAAAAGCAGGAAGACAGAAGCCTGTGAGTCAAAACAAGCTAAGGCTGGCTTTTGCTGGAACCCCTGAACTCGCCAGCACCGTACTTAAGTCTCTGATTGATAGCAATCAACATACTGTTGAGGTTGTGTTAACTCAACCGGATCGACCTGCAGGGCGGGGGCGGAAACTGAAACAAAGTGAAGTAAAGCAAGTCGCGCTTGAACATGGTATTCCTGTTTTTCAGCCGGAAAAGTCATCTGAATTAAAAGAAGAATACCTGAAAAACTGTGATCTGATGCTGGTTGTCGCCTACGGTTTATTAATCAAAACCGAGATTCTAGCCAAACCAAGGCTTGGTTGTATCAATATCCATACTTCCTTACTTCCTCGTTGGCGTGGTGCAGCACCAATTCAAAGAGCAATTGAAGCTGGAGACGGACAAACCGGTATTACCTTTATGCAGATGGACGAAGGCCTTGATACAGGCGATATTCTGGAACAAGTAACTTGTCCCATAGAGCAATCTGATACCGGTGGAAGTTTACATGACAGACTGGCTGATATTGCCGCTGAAAATATTAATCGTTTCCTGACTGAAGTAAATAATAAAGAAATCATTCCCATTAAACAGGATGAAACTCATTCCAATTACGCAAATAAAATTTCCAAACAGGAAGCCAAAATTGATTGGAGCAAACCGGCAATAGAATTAGAAAAGAAAGTGCGGGCGTTTAACCCGTTTCCTGTTACTCACACGCAGATCAATGATCTCAATATCAGGATCTGGAATGCAGAAGTAAAAACCGGCCCAGAAAATTATAAACCCGGCACCATACTTAATAATAAGTCGAGTTTAGATATCGCCACTGGCAAAAACATACTGTCTATTAGTAAACTGCAATTAGCTGGAAAACGCGCTATGACGGCAAAAGAGTTTCTTAATGGTCATGCTGATTTTTTTGATTCAAACCCTGTAGCAAATTAATAAGTCATGTCCGCTCGTTTAATTGCAAGCCAAATTCTCGAACAAACTGTTGAGAATAAAATGACATTATCATTAGTTCTTAATAAGAATGATTCATTTAAAAATGCAGGAAAAGAAAAAGCACTGATTCAGGAAATGAGTTACGGCACATTCAGGTGGTATATCCAGCTCGAACATATCCTGAACCAACTACTTGATAAAAAAATCAAGAAAAAAGACAGCCGGCTTAAATATTTAATATTGATCGGACTTTATCAATTACGTTTCATGAGAATTCCACCGCATGCGGTTGTCTCTGAAACCGTCAATACCTGTAAGAAGATTAATATGCTTTGGGCAAAGGGTTTGGTAAATGCCATATTACGTCGTTACATTAGAGAATCAGAACAAGTTGATACTTCTTTAGAGAAAGATGAAAGTATTAAAACATCACACCCTAAATGGCTAATTGAACAATTAAAACAGGATTGGCCTGAACATTGGCAAAGTATTCTTGAAGCCAATAACCAAAAACCACCGATGTATTTACGTATCAATAAAAAACATCAAAACAGGAAAACTTATCTCGGCAAATTAGATGAAGCTGGTTTAAAAGGAACCGCAACACCTTATTCAGACGATGGGATTTTATTGGTAACAGCGACTGATGTTCAGCAACTTCCAGGTTTTAACGAAGGTGATATCTCTGTTCAGGAACTCGCAGCACAGCTCTCTGTTGACTTGCTTGATTTAAAACCGAATCAGAATGTGCTCGATGCATGTGCGGCTCCTGGTGGGAAAAGTGCACATATTCTGGAAGCTGAAACAAAATTAAAATTATTAACCTGTATAGAGAAAGAAGCAAATAGAACAAAAAGACTGGTCGAAACATTGCATCGTCTAAAACTAAATGCAGAAATTAAAACATCTGACATTAATGATCTGAACAACTGGTGGGATAAAGAAAAATTTGATCGCATTCTATTAGATGCACCTTGCTCTGCTACGGGTGTGATTCGCCGACACCCAGATATTAAATACCTTAGAACAAAAGAAGAAGTCGATAACATCAATACATTACAAAAAGAACTATTAAACACCTTATGGCAAACATTGAAATCAGGCGGTTTATTGCTATATGTAACGTGCTCCACCCTTAAACAGGAAAATATGCATTTAATCGAAGGTTTCATTAATAATAATGATGACTGTGAACTTAAACCAATAAAGGCAGAATGGGGACTGGACACAGGATATGGTCGACAAATATTAACAGGGCAAAACAACATGGATGGCTTTTTTTATGCTTGCCTCAAAAAGAAATAATACTATGCTGAGTTACATGCCTATAAGAAGAACAGTTCTATTGTTAATACTTCTATCTCTATCAAGCACAGTTACAGCAAAAACAATTGATATAAAGTCGACTCATGGCTATACAGAAAATGAGACTTACTTTATTGATACGGTATTTGACTTTAAATTATCAGATGAAGCTAACGAAGCTTTGTTACATGGCATACCACTGGAAATACATACACAGTTTCAATTACGTCATAAGCGGAAGTGGCTCTGGGACAAAACAGTTAATGAAGAAATCATTGTTTTTAAACTCGAACATATGCCGCTTACAAATAACTTTTTAACGATCAACATCAATACCGGCTTAAGAAGTTCTTATAGTAGCCTTGATGCAGCCTTAAATCATATCAATACTATAACAAGGCTGAAGTTATTTGATTATGATTTACTGAGTAAAGATAAAAATTATATTGCAAGAGTTAAAATATTTCTTGATATAAGTTCATTACCCACGCCTTTGTTACCGCAAGCCTATTTTTCTTCAACATGGGATATGTCCAGTAAATGGGTTGAATGGGAAATAATGCAATGAAATCAGAGAAAAATTTAATTTTATTAATTGGCATTGGCCTGTTTATTTTTATGCTGATGTCCTTGCTGATGATGAGCCAGACCTTGCAGAACCCCGAGTTATTTGATCGCTATTATTCGTCGCTATTAATATTTAATGCCTTAGGTTTAATCAGTCTTGTTATTCTTATTCTCGTAAACCTGAAACGCTTAATACGCCAGTTAAAAAATCACGTTATTGGCTCACGCATGACAGTCAGGATGGTGATGATATTTTCCTTGTTATCGGTTACGCCTGTTTTAATTGTTTATTCTTTCTCACTCGACTTCTTACACCGTGGCATAGATAGCTGGTTTGATTTGCGTGTTGAACAGGCATTGGATGATTCACTGGAACTAAGTCGACTGGCACTGGATGTAAGAATGCGCGAGCTGCTTAATACAACTGAAAAAATTGCAGAAGAATTAAGTGAAACATCTGATGCAGAGCTTCCTTTTGATATTGATCAAATCAGAGAACGTATTAATGCAAATGAATTAACATTATTAACAAGAAAAGGAAGGATCATTGCCTCTAGTTCTAATGACATAAAAAATCTTGTTCCTGAAATTCCCGATGACACTATAGTTCTGCAA
Organism: Thiotrichaceae bacterium; assembly: GCA_042095435.1. Classification (GTDB taxonomy): domain Bacteria; phylum Pseudomonadota; class Gammaproteobacteria; order Eutrophobiales; family Eutrophobiaceae; genus UBA7359. The sequence goes on from JBELBG010000128.1 coordinate 4,591, forward strand.
CTATCGCAAACCAGTAGTTATATCGGTTTGGATGTCATCAAAAATACAGAATTATTAATTCGAGCTGTTGCCAGTTTACCCACAACCGAACTGAATAAAGAAGCACGTATTGCTCAGGCTTTATTTCCCATTTCCGAACGTATTAATGATCTTACCGAAAGCGTTCAATCATCCTATATCGAGTACAAAGAGCTTTCATACCTCCGTGAACAATTAAAAATTAGCTTCATTATTATCTTAACTTTGGTTTTATTATTCAGTGTCTTCAGTGCCGTTTGCGCCGCATTTTATTCAGCCAAAAAACTTTCCGCGCCTGTTAAAGATCTGGCAGAAGGAACACAAGCCATTGCCGAAGGTAATTACAATACACGCTTACCGGTTCCTAGTAATGACGAACTCGGTTTCCTGGTCGCGTCTTTTAATGACATGACCGATAAAATTTCTCAAGCAAGAGATACAGCAAGTCAAAGCCAGTATGAAGC
>JBELBG010000129.1:0-5046 GCA_042095435.1 Thiotrichaceae bacterium
TCTTAACTGGCTTCATTGTTTTGCTCTTTTGATTCTACACTCTTTTCATCATTATTATTCGAAACCATATCGGCATGCGTCAAGATGCGTCCTTGTTTCAGTGTAATGATGTTTTTTTGTAAACGTTTGATCATGTCTAAATCATGACTGGCGATTAATACGGTTACACCAACTTGATTAAACTGTTCAAACAGTTTCATCGTGTCCCATGATAAAGCCGGATCTAAATTACCCGTAGGTTCATCTGCCAGCAATATAGCAGGGCGATGTACCACAGCACGGGCAACGCCGACGCGTTGTTGTTCACCGCCAGATAAAGACATCGGGTAGCTGTTTATCTTGGTTAATAAGCTGACTTTATCTAACGCAGCTTGTACGCGTTTACGAATTTCCTGATGACGATAACCGGCAATAACTAACGGCAGGGCAACGTTATCAAACACCGTGCGATCAAATAACAATCGGTGATCTTGAAACATAAAACCGATTTGTCTTCTGAAAAATGGGATACGGCCTTTACGAACACGTTCTAAGTTTTGACCATTAATAATAATTTGCCCACGATTAGCGCGATCAATTAATGCGATTAAACGAAGTAATGTACTTTTACCTGCGCCTGAACGACCGGTGATATAGACCATTGCGCCTTGCGCGACTTCCAGATTGATGTTGCGTAACGCTTCGTTACCATCGGGATAAGTCATGCTGACGTTGGTAAATCGAATCATGTGTCGGACGCCAATAGAGCATCAATAAATTCAGATGCGTTAAACGGACGTAAATCATCGACCTGTTCGCCAACGCCAATAAACCGGATTGGGATGTGTAATTCATCAGCAAGCGAAAAAGCGATGCCGCCCTTTGCTGTGCCATCGAGTTTGGTTAAGGCGATACCTGTAATACCAATACTGTCATTGAATTGTTTAGCTTGCACTAGTGCATTTTGTCCGGTTCCGGCATCTAATACCAGTAGCACTTCTTTTTGTAGGTCGGGATCAAATTTATCGCCAATACGATAAATCTTCTTCATTTCTTCCATTAAATTATCTTTGTTATGCAAACGACCAGCGGTGTCTGCAATAAGAATGTCTATGTTATTTGCGCGAGCAGATTCGAGTGCATCAAAGATAACGGCGCCGGAGTCCGAGCCGTGTTTTTGAGCGACGACACTAATATCGTTCCTGTCACCCCAAACCTGTAGTTGTTCAATTGCTGCTGCACGAAAGGTATCACCAGCGGCAAGCATGACTTTTTTACCTTCGTTTTGGAAACGCTTGGCTAATTTGCCGATGGTTGTTGTTTTACCGACACCGTTGACGCCAATAACCAGTATTAAAAACGGTTTCTTGCCTGATTCAGGAAAGTTTAATGGTTTATCAACTTGTTCCAGCACAGGTAGGAGTACCTGTTTTAGTTGTTCGATTGGGTTTGTGTCCGATTTTTTCTTCGATTCGGCTTTTAATAATTGAATGACCTGATCAGTGGTCTTCATGCCGATATCGGCCATGATCAAACGATCTTCCAAATCTTCTATCGTCGCTTCATCAATAACTGTTTTTTTTCTATTGAAAAATTCGCCAAATAGACCGCTACGCGTGCGTTGCAGGCGATCAGAGAGGCTGACTCGTTCAGGTTGATTGTCGGATTCTTTGTCGGTGTTTTTTTTCTTGAAGCCAAACACGGAGTTAAATATTTAATCTGCTGTGAAAGTTACGGTATCCTAACATTACTAATAGAGAACTCATAAACAGAAATGTGCTCTAACGTCATAAGTAAACAGATTAACAATAGAAAATATATAAAATGAATATCTCCTCTAATTTTTTAAAAGCCTGTGTGCTTTCCCTGGCGTTGATAGCGCCTGGATTAGCCGCCGCAAAAGTCCACGAATATCAGCTCGATAATGGTTTAAAAATTCTGGTGAAAGAAGACCATCGTGCACCGGTTGTTGTTTCGCAAGTCTGGTACAAGGTAGGTGGCAGTTATGAGCATGACGGTATAACCGGTGTTTCACATGCTTTGGAACACATGATGTTTAAAGGTACGAAAAAATATGCGCCGGGACAGTTCTCGCGCATTATTTCTGAAAATGGCGGTCGTGATAATGCGTTTACGGGTCCGGATTACACGGCTTATTTCCAGACATTGGAAAAGTCGCGCTTGAAAATCAGTTTTGAACTGGAAGCAGATCGCATGCGCAATCTGACCTTGCCAGAAGAAGAATTCTTGAAAGAGATTGAAGTTGTGAAAGAAGAACGTCGTTGGCGTACGGAGGACAAGCCCCAGTCGTATGCGTATGAAGTATTAAGATCGACAGCTTTTCAGACCAGTCCTTATCGTTTGCCAATTGTTGGCTGGATGCAGGATCTGGATAATATGACAATTGAAGATTTAAGCGACTGGTATAAAAAGTGGTATGCGCCAAATAATGCAACTGTCGTTGTTGTTGGTGATGTTGTCGCTGATGAAGTATATAAATTAGCCAAACAATATTTTGGGCCATTACCAAAAGGCGACCCCATTTCGATGAAAGTTTTAAATGAAGTTGAACAGGTTGGTGCTAAAAGAGTAAAGGTTAAGCGACCTGCAGAACTACCTTATTTAATGATGGCGTATAAAACACCTGTAATTGAACCCGGTAGTGAAGATGATAATAACTGGAACTGGGAGCCTTATGCGCTGGAAGTTTTAGCCGGGATTATTGACGGTGGTAACAGTGCGCGATTAGCCAGTCGTATGATTCGCGGTAGTCAGATCGCTGCTTCGGCTGATGCGGGTTATCGCATGGCATCACGACTGGATAATTTATTTATGTTTACTGGTACGCCAGCAAGAGATAAGACTGTTCATGATCTGGAAGAGGCTTTTCGTAAAGAGATTCTTGATGTGCAAAACAAACTCGTCACTGAAGAAGAGTTAGATCGTGTTAAAGCACAAGTTATATCCAGTGATGTTTATGAAAAAGACTCTGTTTTCTATCAAGCGATGATAATCGGCACGCTTGAGACAATTGGTTTATCGTGGAAGTTGGCTGATAAATATGTAGAACGGGTTAATTCAATTACGGCTGAGCAAGTTATGCAGGTTGCAAAGAAGTTTCTGGTTGATGACCGTTTAACAATAGCTGAACTTGAGCCATTACCATTAGATAGTGCGCCGAAGAGGCGCTTGCCAGCAGGAGGGTTTGGTCGTGGTCATTAAAATCATTCTATTTTTCTTAAGTTTGCCACTGATACTCAATAGTTGGTCTGTACAAGCATCACCGAAGATTGAAACATGGAAAACCAGTCAAGGTACGCCCGTATATTATGTGCATGCGCCTCAATTACCTATGGTCGATATGCAGATTGTTTTTGATGCTGGCGGTAGTCGTAATGCTGATTTGCCCGGTCTGGCTTCATTAACAAATGGTTTATTAAGTCAGGGTGCAGGAGGTCTTGATGCAGATGCTATTAGTCAGGCCTTTGAATCTCTGGGTGCAAATTATGGTGCAGATGCCGGTTATGATTCAGCTTCTGTTTCGGTAAGAACCTTAACTGAAGAAAAACTATTAACTAAAGCGATAGAAAATTTAAAACGCGTTGTCTCTAAACCGGACTTTCCAGAAGATGCGCTGGAGCGACGCCGAGCTCGTACTTTGATTGGGTTACAATCAAAACAACAATCGCCCGGAACATTAGCTCGAGAAGCTTTTATGCAAGCGATTTATCAATCTCATCCTTATGCCAAGCCTGCTGATGGTACAGAAGAATCTATAAAGGCGATTAAGCGTAAGAATATAATTGATTTTTATAAAAAATACTACGTCAGCAACAATGCAATGATTGCAATCGTTGGTGCTGTTGATCGTAAACAGGCAGAACAAATAGCTGAAGAGTTGTTGTCAGAATTAGCAAAAGGCGAAAAAGCCGCATCTTTACAAAAAGTAAAAGATCTGGAAAAAGCTGACACGGTTTTTATTGAACATCCTTCTGCGCAAACGCATATATTAGTCGGCCAGCCTGGCTTAAAACGCGGCGACCCAGATTACTTTTCGCTATATGTTGGCAATCATGTTTTAGGCGGCGGTGGCATGGTATCGCGTTTGTTTGAAGAAATTCGTGAGAAGCGAGGCTTGTCTTATAGCGCATACAGCTACTTTTCGCCTATGCGTTTTAATGGGCCTTTTCTCGCTGGATTACAAACGCGTTCGGATCAGGTTGAAGAAGCGCTTTCTGTTTTAATGGAAAACATTAATCGCTTTATTGAAGAAGGCCCGAGTGAAGCAGAATTAATTGCATCCAAGAAAAATATCACTGGCGGTTATCCATTACGCATAGATAGCAACAGCAAGATTCTAGGTTATGTTGTTATGATTGCCTATTACGGTTTGCCTATGGATTATCTCGATACTTTTAATGCTAATGTTGAAGCCGTTACTATTGAGAGTATTAAGGATGCATTTAAACGTCGACTGGCGCCTGATAAATTAATTACAGTGATGGTCGGTTCTCGTGCTGAAAACGAAGAAGAGCCGAAGTAATTGTCAGCACCGGGGAAGGTTCGCATAATTGCGGGTAAGTGGCGCGGTAGAAAACTTGGTGTTATTGATTCTCCGGGGCTACGTCCTACGCCGGATCGTATTCGCGAAACACTGTTTAACTGGCTGCAACAGGAAATAGTTGCAGCCCGTTGCCTGGATTTATTTGCCGGTACAGGTGCATTAGGTTTTGAGGCTTTATCAAGGGGCGCGTCAGAAGTGGTGATGGTTGAATCTGATGCAAAAATTGTCGAATCATTAAAACAACATGCGCAAACACTTAACAGTGATAACCACACGGTTCAACTTGCCGATGGTTTGTCATGGTTGAATCAAGGCGCCCAACCGTTCGATATTATTTTTCTCGATCCGCCTTTTCAACAAGGCTATATCGAAAAAAGTTGTGAATTAATTATTCAGCAATCATTGTTGAAGCCTCACGGTTTGGTTTATATTGAATCGGAAAAGAATTTGCAATTACCTGACGGTTGGAAAATTAAAAAACAAAAGAACGCGGGTCAGGTACA
>JBELBG010000130.1:0-5016 GCA_042095435.1 Thiotrichaceae bacterium
GGCTTAGCCACAGTCTATCGCGTTTTAACCCAGTTTGAGGCTGCCGGTTTGGTAATGCGTCATAATTTTGATTCCGGCCATTCGGTTTTTGAACTGGATAAGGGTGAGCACCATGATCATATGGTTTGCCTGAGTAGCGGCAAAGTGATTGAATTCCAGAATGAAGAGATTGAAAAACTACAAAAATCAATTGCCGAAGAACATGGGTATGAGCTAATGGATCATAGTCTGGTTCTTTATGTAAAACCAAAATAGCACGCGACTTATCTTTTGCCTCCTAGTGTCGTTGTCTAAAAGATTTAAATACAAGACACTATTCTGCTTTTGTGTTCTTTGCAGCTGCTCCCATAAATAAACGAAAAAGCATAGGAATAGCAAACAACGTCAGCATTGTTGAAAAAGTTAAACCCCAGACTATCGCTGTTGCAACCGGCCCCCAGATCAATGAAGTCCCCGCGAGTCCTGTTGCCAGTGAAAATAAACCAGCAATGGTTGTTAACGAAGTAATCAAAATCGGTATAACTCGCCGTCTCGCCGCATAAACAGTTGCATGTAATAAACTCATACCATTTTGCAAGCGTGAGTTTGCTGCCGAAATAAGTACAATTGCCGCATTTACAGAAATGCCTGACAGCGCTACTACGCCATAAAGAGTATATAAACTGATTGGGTTATTTGTGACCAGTAATCCGAGTATGACGCCGGTAAAGGCCAATGGAATCGTGAACAATATTAAGAGTGGTTGGAAGTAACTTCTAAATTGTGTGCCGAGAATAATATAAATCAGACCTACACCGAACAAAAATAACATTCCAATTGCGTTTATACTTTCATTAATGTCATCGAGCACACCGGAAAAATCCAGATCAACATTCGGGTATTGATTTTGTAATGTTTCCCATTTTTCAAGAATCACATCATTAGCGGCAACAGTATCAATTATTTCTTTATCAATATCTGCTTCAAGTGTAATGGCTCTACGGAAGTTGTAGTGCCTGATATTATGCTGACCATAACCGTGTTCAGGTATCAGTACTTCACCGATGGCAATAGAACGTCCATTAGGTAAAGAAATCGTTTGTCTTAATAATTCTTCAATGTCATACCAGTTATGTTGTTTTGCCAGTACACGAAGTTTTACTTCTTCGCCTTGATCCTGAAAGTCAGTAACAATTTCACCATCAACAAAAGCGCTAATGCTGCGACTTAAAACTGTCGGGTTAATACCTGCACGTTTAATCGCTTCACCATCGTAACGTAATACCAATTCGGGATTCCCGGGGCGGTAATCAAGCGTGATATTGTTAAAGCGTTTATCGTTTTCAAGAAAGTTAACTAATGTATCTGCCGCACTTTTTATTTCATCAAACTCATCGCCACGTATTTTTACATTAACGGCCCGTGATGTTGGTGGGCCTTCTTTCATTCTCAATAAAGAAGTGCGGGTTGGGCCTTCTATGCCCATGACATTTGCTTCAACCTCATCCGCAATTTCAATAACACTTCTGCCGCCATCTTCCAGTGGATTAAGACTGATCATGATTTGACCAACCGTATCAGCAAACAAAGGTTCTGTTTCAGTAAACTGTTGGCCTGAATAAATTAATGATGCACGTAGTTCATGAGGTTTAATTTTTTCCAATGCAGCTTGTTCGACCTGATAAAGCACTTTATTGGTTTCTCTCAGAGTTGTGCCTCTGTCCATTTCAATATTGACATAAAATAATCTCAAGGGATCAGCTTCAAAAAAGTTGAAGCGAATTTTGCCACTATAGACAGTCCATACAGCTACAGAGAATATTATTAATACAGACATTATTGAAAGCACAGGGTAACGCAATGTTTTTAATAATAGTTTGGTGTATTTAAGACGTACCCAATGTGTTGCAGCTTCTCTTTTTTGTTGCGTTCTTGAAGGATTTGATAAATTTAATTTAACTGCAATAACATGCGCGGGTAGCATCCAATATGCTTCAAATAAACTGATAGCAAGTGCCAACGTGACAACAATGGGAATAACTTTCATAAACTCGCCAAGAATCCCCGGCAATAACATCAAAGGTAGAAACGCAGCCATTGTTGTCATAACCGATGTTGTGACAGGCGCAAAGACTTCATTTAACGCATCTATTGCCGCTTTTAAACCATTCGCGCCTTTCTGTAATCGTTGATAGATCGATTCAACAACAACAACAGCATCATCAACGATCATGCCGAGCGCAATAACAACACCAAGCAATACCATATTGTTTAGGGTCATGCCTGCTATATTTAAAATTAAAAATGTACCAGCCAAAGTGAATGGGATACCGATACTGGTTAATATGGCGATACGTGTTCCAAGAAAAGTCCATGTAACAATAAGTACCATGCATAATCCAATCAACGCATTGGTTTGCATCATATCCAGTGCTTCACGTGTACTAATAGTTTGATCATCAACTAGAAAAAGTTTCACGCCAGTTGCATCACTGAATGCATTTCGTTTTTCTATATAACGATTAATATCATCAACCAATTCAAGTACATTTGTTGATGATTGTTTTGTAATGGCCAGAAGTGTTGCCGGTTCGCCATTAAAACGGACAATTTCCGATGGTTCTTCAGTCGAACGTGATAGCTCTGCCAGATTGCCTAAAGGAACAATGCCCTCGGCAGTAACAACAGGATAGTCTGCCAGTATATCCGGATTTGTATTCGTACCTTCTATTCTGACTATCCATTGTCCATCATCGGTTTTGACATCACCTGCCGAAACATCTCGAAAATAACTTCTTACAGTATCGCTTAAATCAGCCGGAGTAATACCCAGCCCTTCAAGACGTTCCGGATAAAATTTGATGTGTAATTCCGGATCATTTAGCCCTAAATCATTAATACGGTCGACGCCTTTTACGCGTTCGAGATCTTTTTTTATGTTTCGTGTTTGACGTCTCAGGTTCTCATCATCGCCGGCACTGGTAATGGCAACGCTGGCAGAGGGATACGCATTCGAGGTTGTGACTTCAAATAAAAAAGGATCTTCTGCCTGATCGGGTAATTGATCGTTATACGCATTTTGTACTTCGCGGCGCAGGTTATTTAAACGTTTATCAAAGGTTCTTTCATCTAACTGATTAAAGCGAATTAAAATATTCGAAATACCTGAACGGCTAGTACTGGATATAAATCGAATATCCTGAATTGTGCTTCTAATTGTATCTTCTAATGGATCAGTAATGCGTTTCTCGACATCTTTTGATGAAGCGCCCGGGAGAAAGGTGGTTATGTTGACCCAGTTAAAGTTGATTTCAGGATCTTTGGCTCGTGGCATATCCAGATAGGAAAGAAAACCAATAACGAGCACCAGACTAAAAGTCAGGTTTGCCAATACATGATTATTTAGAAAACGTTCTAAAAAAGACATGCTAGTTAGTAACGCTTACATTATCTGCTTCTTTTAAAGAAAAATGTCCTTCAATAACAAGAGGTGTATTAATCGGTAAAGTAGTCGGACTAGCTCTTCCTGCTTGCGCTGATGGTATTAAGATAAAATGCGCAACATTATCTTCAATACTGAAAACACCCAGTTCACCATTTCGATTGACTAAAAATTCGCCGGGAATATGTGCACGAGTATCGCGCCATAATAATTTTCCTGCGGCACCGGGTAAAGCGGGCTCGGTTTTAAACAATAAACGTATTTCTCTATTACGTGTTTCAGTATTGATAGCCGGCATGACTGTGCGTAATTCAACCGGATATTCTTTACCGGCATGTTCAAAAAATAATTCACTGGACTTTGTAATTTGATCGGTATCCTGAGTAAAAGTCTGTGCAGATAATTCCAGTTGCTCAATGTCCATAATTTTTACCAGAGCTGTACCGACATTTGTAAATTGACCCACAGCGCTGGTTCGTTCAACAATTAATGCACGAAATGGACTTTTAACTATACAACGTGACTCATTTATTCTTGCCATTTCCAGATCAGCTTTCGCGCCTCTAAGATCAGCATGCAATACAGCGAGTGCTGATTCGCGTTCGTCTAGCAATTCTTCCGATACAGATTGTTTCAATGTTAATGTTTTGGTTCTTTCAAGACGGCGTTTTGCCAGTTCAATTTGCGCATTGAGCGCTTCAATCCTTGAATGAGATTCGCGACTGGCCAATTTATAATCGGAACAATCTAATATGGCCAAAGTACTATCTGCTTCAATAATATCACCAACACGAACGGGGAGTTCCTGCACTTGTGCCGTAATACGCGCACTGATGGTACTTTCATTCAAACTGATAACAGTAGCAGGCGCAGAACGTTCTGGATATATCGCGATATCCGAAAGAGCTGCTGTATTAACATTTATTTTCTCATTCGCGGAAACAGTGGCCGAACTAAAGAAAATTAAACCGATAATTACTAGAAAATTTTTCATTACAATCCATTTATTGAAATGGTGAAATAAATTTTATCATCAAATTGATTCAAATTGATGATATTTATATAGATGTTTACTAACAGAAAAAGTTTATATTCAAGCGGATTCCAGCATTTGTGCCGCATTGGCGAGGCTTTCATCAGTGACTTCCATTCCCGCTAATAAGCGAGCGACTTCATTGATTCTTTCATTCTGTTCTAATGGTTCAACCTGTGTAAAAGTTTCATTTACTTTGGTTGTTTTATTTACTTTTAAGTGATGATGGCCACAAGAAGCAACTTGTGCCAGATGTGTAACGCACAGGATTTGGCGATGTTCAGCCAAACGGTGTAACAATTTACCCACGATCTCAGCAACACCGCCGCTGATTCCTGCATCAACTTCATCGAAGATCATCGTTGGTATACCACTATCTTTAGAACCGATAATTTGTATGGCCAGACTTAAGCGCGATAATTCACCTCCGGATGCAACTTTCATAATCGAGCGCAAAGGTTGCCCTGGATTCGTCGATACCAGAAAAGAAATTTTATCCATGCCATGTTGATGCGGTATGTTGTCATCCATTTTTTCAAGATCAATTTTAAATTGACCACCA
>JBELBG010000131.1:0-5013 GCA_042095435.1 Thiotrichaceae bacterium
GTTCCAGTAATACACCCATGACGATGGCATAAAACAATAATTCAGTTTGCCAGCCCCAGACTAATAAGCTGGCTAAAGTTAAACCCAATGGTGCCGGCTTTAATTTGTTCTTGGCGGGATTGATGTTTGCCTTAGTCATGGTTTATGGTCATTATTTAATCGCGTTCAAGTCTTCTTGCAGCGTTTCGTGATGAATAATATTTAATTCTACGGCGGGAGATACTTCATAAGCATTGATATTATCTGTATCTGTTACGATTAAGACTTTTACTGGGATATCGTAATAAGACAATGTTTCGATAAAATTTTTACGCTCTTCGTTCATGTTGAGGAAAATACAAATCAAACCACTGCATTCATGATTGTATTCCTCCACCATGACTTCCATTTCTTTAAAATTAGATTGATAAACCGGTTCTATGCAGGCAAGTACTTCAAGAATGTTTTCAGTATCACCAAGTCCACGTCCTGATGTAAAACGATAGGTGTTATTACCAATAAACATTAAATCAAGCAGGGCATCCTGTTCTTTTTGCGCAGTCATGAATGAAGCTGCAATAGAAACGGCATCTTCAAATATGTCGTCTGAATTATTATCGAGGTAGGTATCCAGAATTAAGCCATAACGAATAAAGAATTCATCGTTATATTCTTTTACGACAGGCTGGTTTGTTTTGGCAAAGCTTTTCCAGTGAATTGACTTAATAGGATCGCCGGGACGGTAATCGCGTAAGGAAACAAATTCCTGCGAGTCACCTGTTGATGACGCGTTATTTATGCCGCCTTGTTGGTAGGTACGTTTACCTTGCATGTTTAAACGTGGTGTTTCGTATAATTTCGGCAGAATTAATAATTTATCTTTATTTACATATTTTTTCTGTGCTCGAAATAAACCCAAGGGATCGACTTTCGCCAATCTTGTTTTGTTAAAATAGAGATAGCCTCTGCGACTCGGAATAAGTTGAATTTTTTCTTCAGCGTTACTGTTTTCTGCAATAAAATCGATTACAACAGGCTCAATAGAACCGCCTCGCCGTTTTTGTATGGTGTTTACCAGTTTCGGATAACCAATAAACCAATCAACACGGTTACGCCTTTTATCGAGCGGGTCTTTTGCTTTGTTAAACTCATCCATACTAGGAAAGGTCGCTTCTAAATTTTCGATTAAGAGCAAACCTTTCTTTGCTTTGTTGTTTGTATTGTTAATGGTGCAGGAATAATTAAGCGGTATGCCGACGGTACCGTATTCAGGTAATGTTCTTTCTATTTTAAATTTACCGCGAAAAAATAATGAGCTAATGATGGCAATGATAAGTAAACAAAGCGTGATTGAGAATATCTGGGATGACAGTGTTGAACGCGTATCAAAACCAAATACACCCGCGACGGGCATGGTTAACAATATCATTGTTCCTGCTGGTGTAAAACGATGACGTGTCCATTGGCTTAGTTTGTAACCCAGTCTGAAGTTTGCAAACAATAAGCGGCGTAACATAATGTTTTTCTATACAGGTACGGGAATGTCGGACAAAATATTTTCTATGATTTGTTCGTTACTATTGCCGGAAAAGCGGCTTTGTGAATTCATCATAATACGATGTGAAATAACCGGTACGGCAATTTCCTGAATATGATCAGGCGTAACAAAGTCGAGCCCATCAAATAATGCTAAAGCCTGTGCCGTCTTCATTAATGAGATGGATGCTCTTGGACTCGCGCCATTAATAATGCCTTCAGCTTCTCGCGTTGCTCGTACAATACTGACCATGTAATGTTTTACTTCATCACTGATGTTAACTTTACTGACGTGTTGCTTAAACTGGATAACATCAATTTTGTTAACACAAGCTTCTAGTGTTTCGATAGGATGTTGTTCGTTCTGATTATCTAAAATGGCAATTTCTTCTTTTTCATCGACATAACCCAAACCAAAACGCATGGCAAAACGATCCATCTGCGCTTCCGGTAGTGGATAAGTACCATGATATTCAACCGGATTTTGTGTCGCGATAACAAAAAATAATTCATCAAGCTGGTATTGATTGCGTTCAATACTGACTTGACGTTCACCCATCGCTTCGAGTAGAGCTGATTGTGTTCGCGGCGAAGCACGATTGATTTCATCTGCAAGTAATATATTACTGAATATCGGGCCTTGATGAAATTCAAACTCTTGATCACGTTGATTAAATATCGACACACCAAGAATATCAGTTGGTAACAAGTCTGGCGTAAACTGTATACGCTGAAATTCTACATCTATAGACTTGGCCAACGCTTTTGCTAATGTCGTTTTGCCTGTGCCAGGTACATCTTCAAGCAAGATATGTCCATTACTGAAAAATGCGGCGAGTAGCTTGCGTATTGCATCCGACTGTCCCTGTATGACTTTTTCAATATTGGCGGAGAGTTTTTGATATATTTCAGCGTCTGGCATGGTATATATGAATTAACAGTTTAATTAGTGAATAAGATTAACAAAACGGGAGTGTTTAGACACATGTTTAGTAAAAAAATTGAGACCAAAGCCACGATACATGATTTGATTGCTTCGCGTTGGAGTGGTTGTGCTTATGACCCAGATAAGCTTGTTTCTCAGGAAGATATTATTTCTTTAATTGAGGCTGCGCGTTGGGCGCCTTCTTGTTATGGCGACCAGCCATGGCGATTTATCGTGTTTGATAAAGCAAGAAACGAAGCAGCATGGCAGCAAGCTGTTGACTGCCTTGTTGAAGGAAACCGAGTCTGGGCTGAACGCGCACCATTATTATTCTTGTCTGTTGCTGATTCTGTCTTATCTAAAAATGGTAAACCAAACCGTTTTGGACAATATGATACGGGCATGGCAACAGAAAACTTATGTCTACAAGCAGCAGCTTTGGGTTTGATGGTGCATCAAATGGGTGGTTTTGATGATAATAAAGCCAGAGATGTTTTTTCTATTCCTGAACAATTTACGCCTATGGCGATGATGACGGTTGGTTTTCAATTAGCCGAAGATAAGATTCCAGAAGACATGAAAGGAAGAGAGTACGGCGAACGTGCCAGAAACCCACTGGGTGATAACTTCTTTGATGGTAGCTGGCAAAAACCAATCGTTTAAAGACTCTTTTAAGTTTTTATAAATTCATGACTGGTATAAAAAATCAGCATAAGGCGTTCTGGCTACTAGCCGGCCCGATGATTGTGGGCAATATCAGCCTTGCCTTATTAGGTTTGGTTGATGCTGCTGTTGTTGGTCATTTGGATACAGCAGTTTATCTTGGTGGTGTTGCTGTCGGCACCGTTATTTTTGACTTCCTGTACTGGGGCATGGGCTTTTTACGCATGGGCACGACCGGCATCGTTGCTCAGGCATTGGGTAAAGAAGATGCGACTGAAATTCGTACTGTTTTAATGCAATCAGTATTGGTCGGCGTCAGTATTGCGTTAATCATATTGTTATTTCAACAGCCTATATTTTCTATTGGTCTTTCGTTTCTTGAAGGTAGCTCTGAAGTAAAACATTACGCCATGGTCTACTGTCAATGGATGATCTGGGGTATGCCTGCATTAATGGTGCTGTTCTCAGTTTATGGCTGGTTGCTAGGAACACAAAATGCGATGGCTGTATTAAAAGTAGGCGTTTTTGTAAATATCATCAATATTGTTCTTGATATTGTGTTTGTTGTTTACATGGATATGGATGTCCGCGGCGTCGCATTAGCAACGGTAATCTCGCAATACTGTGGTGTCGTTATATCTTTTTTTATAGTTAGGAAACAATTATTAAAACAAGGCGGCGAGTGGGTAGTTAATAAAATACTTAATCTAGAAAAGATAAAACGCTTTCTTAGTTTGAATCACGATATTTTCATACGAACAATATGTTTGATCTTTGTCTTTGCTTTTTTTACGCGTGAAAGTGCTACGTACGGTGATAATGTCCTAGCCGCAAATTCAATCTTATTAAAGTTTTATTTATTAATGGCTTTAGCATTAGACGGGTTTAATCACGCAGCAGAAGCATTAGTCGGAAAAGCTGTCGGACGAAAAGACAGAAAACTATTTAATTATTCTGTGTCGTTAACATTAAAGTGGTCATTTGTATTTGGTTTGTTTTTTACCATGCTCTATTGGTTAGCAGGAGAGGGCATGATTAATTTATTAACGGATCTTGCCAATGTTCGTGAATCATCTTTAATTTATTTACCCTGGATGATTGCCTTGCCATTAGTTTCAGTCTGGTGTTTTTTACTTGATGGTGTTTTTATTGGCGCAACACGAGGCAAGGAAATGCGAAACTCTATGCTGGTTTGTACTTTTGTTTTCTTCTTGCCTGTCTGGTATTTATTCCAATTTATGGGCAATCACGGTTTGTGGCTGGCGTTTACTTTATTTATTGCCGTACGCGGCGTTAGTCTGGGAATGTACTATTATTTAATAGAAAGAAATGAAGGGTTTGTAATTGTAAACAAGGATTAGTCTTCGCTTTTTTGTGTATTACGAGTAAAGTTAATGATTTTTCTTCTGTCGCGTTTAGTCGGCCTGCCAATTGTTTTGGGATAAGACGCATTTTCAGCATTAATCTGTTGGGATAGTAACTCTCTAGCCTGGATACTTTCTGCGTCTTCTAGGTATAGCTCAGCTGCTAATGTGGCGGATAGACGATTGTTTGTTAGCTTCAAAATACTTATTGTATATTGAAAAGGTGTTTTTTTGATCTGGACGTTATCGCCGACACGTATACTTTTTGCTGCTTTAACCGGTTGATCGTTTACTCTGATTTTATTTCCTTTAATATGAAAGTTATTGGAACAGTTGGTAGTGATGAAAAAGTTGAGATAGCAAAAAAATATGGTTGTGACGAAGTTATAAACTATTCTAAGGAAGATTTTGCAAAAAAAGTGTTGGAACTCACAAATGACAAAGGTGTTTCAGTTGTTTATGATGGTGTGGGCAAAACAACATATGATAAATCTATTGAATGTTTAAAACTAAGAGGGACAATGGTATCATTTGGAAATGCATCAG
>JBELBG010000132.1:0-4923 GCA_042095435.1 Thiotrichaceae bacterium
ATTTTTCTATTGGCTTATTTATTTTATGGCGGAGTTATGAATATAGTGTTTATTAGGCCTATTTCAAGTCTCCCCATAGTTGTTGTGCGTTACTGAGCGCTGTGACTACTGCTGTTTCTGCTCGCAATATTCTTGGCCCTATATTAATTGAAATAGATCCTTTGTTACATGCTTCTTGTATTTCACTTTCGCTAAAGCCTCCTTCCGGGCCAATTAGCATACTGAGTTTATTACTTTTTAGCGTGACTAATTGCATAGTTTGTTTACTTTCAGGCTGCAATATTAACAAGGGATCAGGAATATTTAACGCCAGGCAATCACTAAATGAAACCGGACTAACTAATTCAGGTAGTCGATTTCTGCCACACTGTTCCGCAGCACTGATAATGATATTTAACCAATGTGTCATTTTATTTTGCAAACGATCAGCCTGTAATTTTACATTACTAAATTCTGAGACAACGGGAACAATTGTATTGGCCCCGAGTTCAACGGCTTTTTGAACAGAGTAGTCCATATGTTGGCCACGAGAAACGGCTAAACATAAAGTCACTTCCAAGTGTGACTCATTATTGCATTGATATTTTTCCTTTATTTCTAATTCAGCATTATTTTTGCTTAACGCAACAATAACTGCATTAAATTCATAACCCGTATTATTGAATAATTTAATTGCAGCGCCTGTTTTCATTCTTAACACATGAGAAATATAGTGCGCTTTGTCTTTCGGTAATAAAACAAGCTTCCCCGCTGAGATAGGTGTGTCGATGTAAAGTCGCGGTATTCTCATTTTTTAGTTTACTCATATTCATTTACGTTAGCTTATTCTGTTATGATAATACACTTTACAACTATTCGTTATTCCAAAGATAAGTATGATTAAAACGATTCAAAATCTTTTTGAAGACCTGTTATCCGCTGATAAAGAGCAAACAAAAAACAAGCATACTGTCGAACTGGCAAGTGCTGTACTAATGATCGAAATCAGTCTGGCTGATGATCACATTCACGATGAAGAACGCAGAGTTATAGAACAGCTACTCGGAAAATGTTTCGATTTGCAACAGAAGGAAATTGATGAATTGATTAGCTTGGCCGAAGAGGAAGTCAACCATGCCGTTTCTTTGCATGAATTTACGAGATTATTAAACGAGTCTTTTTCTATACCAGATAAAATTAACGTTATTAAAAACCTTTGGCATGTTGCCTATGCTGACTCTGTTATTGACAAGTATGAAGAGTATTACATTAGAAAGGTGGCTGATTTACTTTATATTTCACACTCAGATTACATTCAAGCCAAGCTAAAAGCGGCTAAAGGCTAAGCCTTGGACTCAAGAATTAATTGAATGAGTTTATCTTCAAGCTCAATTCGTGTTGTTAATTCTTCACCTAGCTTTGATACATCCTGAGGAAATTCTTCCAACCTCCGTTCTTCATTATCAGGATTGTATTTTTCATCAAATGCCAATGCAATTTGTGTCGACTGCTCAATACGCGTATAGATTTCTATTGCCAGCTCCGAAATTGCTTTACGGCGCTCTTTACCTTCAGCAATACGCCCATACAGACCAAAATGGCCGGCAGCAATATAGTCAACCAGAACCTGCAAAAATTCTTCCAGATCCGCAATGAGTTGCTCTGATTCATGATGAGAACTGTCTGATGAAACCTGTAACAGTAATGTTAATAACAGATTACGTTCTTTGAGCATGTGCTCAATCAGATCCTGACTACCAGTACGCCTATCCTGAATTTCGTTTAACTGCTCAGTCATAATGCCCCGCCTACAAAATATTTATCCAGTAAATAATTGTTTTATTAAGCTTCCCTGATGTATTGTTTAATACATAATGCCACGACTAATATGCTCGTCAACTATTACATTTAAACAAAACTTACGATGCGAGTATCTAACTGTAAAATCACTATATTTTTTAAATTCTCTATCGGATACACTGTTATATATTGACAAAAACAGCGTATCTCAATAAAACAACTATTTGTGGATAAAGTGAAAAATAAAAATCAATAACATGGAAATACCAGGTTATAAAATAGAAAAAGAGATCGGTAAGGGCGGCATGGCGACAGTATACCTTGCTGTTCAAGAGTCGCTTGAGCGTTCTGTCGTTCTGAAAATCATGGACAAGGTTCAACGAACCGCTTCAGATGAAATGGCACAACGGTTTATGGATGAAGGCCGCATTGTCGCATCATTACACCACCCAAATATTGTTACGATTTACGATATCGGCCTTGCTGGCGAAGATCTTTATATCTCAATGGAGTATGTACAAGGCGGCGATTTAAAAAAGCGCATGGAATCACATGTGACGCCAAAAACAGCGCTGGATATTATTGAAAAAATAGCCACAGCACTGGATAGCGCACATTCTCATAACGTGATTCATCGAGATGTAAAACCGGCGAATATTCTTTTTCGGGAAGATGGAACACCGCTGCTAACGGATTTTGGTATTGCAAAACAAACCGACTTTGATAAAGACTTGACCTCTACCGGTATTTTTCTTGGCAGTCCAAATTATGTTAGCCCGGAACAAGCTGACGGCAAAGGTGTTGACGGTCGTTCTGACATATACAGTCTCGGCTGTATATTTTATGAAATGTTAACAGGCTATAAACCCTATCATTCCGATTCAGTCATCGATATTGTTATTCAGCATAAAACATCAGCTGTACCAACATTGCCAGAGAAACTGTCAATCTACCAATCGTTACTCGATCGCATGATGGCGAAGAACCTTGATGAACGATTTGCCAATGCACAAGAGATGCTAAAAAGTATCGCTAAACTCCAGGCACTGGAAGATACCAGCGACGAAGAATTAATACCCGACTTTGATATAACTGGACATACAGACACTAATAAGAAACCTGAAAAAACAAATAAGAAAATGAGTATCACGCTTATTGTTTTATTGGTTCTTTCCTCTATTTTCTTTTTTGGATTACAGTTTGTTGAAATCAAACTGAAAAGCTCTGACAAACAGATAACCAAAGTATCAACGAACAGTGTCCTGCCAACAACTACCATTAATCCAGGTAAAAACCTGGCACAACAAACATTAGAAACGATTCAAACAGAGAAAGTAAGCCAGGAAGAAACAACGACTACTGAAAGTAAAGTGGAGGAAAATACTGCTACTCCCGTTTCTAAAGCGGATAAGCCACCTTCGGAACAAGTCACACAAGCGCTCGCCTGGTTAGGTAAACAAAGCTTGGATGAATACAAACTAACTTACCCACCGAAAGATAATGCCTACTATTATTATTCACGTTTACTGGAATTACAGCCAGATAATCGTGCCGCTTATGAAGGTATATTGGCTATTGCAGATCGTTACGTGATTCTTGCTGAGCGCTCTTTTGCTAATAGTGAAATTGAAAAAACAAAAACCTATATTGAAATAGGTTTACAGATTAACCCTCGAAATACTGCATTAAGCTCAATGCAGGAGTTGGTCAATAATCAAAAGACCGGATTGTTGCAAACAATAAAGTCTTTCTTCTGATTGTTTACTCTATAGCTCTTCTGGCACTTTCTGATTGAGAAGCTTCCCAGTCTGCTATTATTTTACGTAATTCATCGAAATTTTTGTTATCCGCCTTATCTTCTGACTTTTGTTCCTCTGGGAAAAGCGCATCCGTTATAAGTTCTAATGCTGAGCTATCTTCGTCTTCACTAACTTCATCTCCATTAATTTCGTCACTAGAGCCCTCATCATTTAATTTCCTTTTCATTTCTTCCGCTTTCGCCATCTTATCTTTTACTTTTTGACGATCTTTTTCTACAAGTATAAAAGCTTCTTCTCTCATTCTTTGGCGCACTTCTTCTGAAACCTCGATACCGGTATCATCTATTAGTCGGCCTTTTTCAAATACAAATATTCTCGGGCCGCCATTAGCGCTTCTATACCAGGCAGGTGGTTTACCTGATAATTGAGTTGTTTCAACGCCAGGCTCTACCCATTGATACATCCGTGCTTCAACCACAAACGAACTTATGAAGAGTATTAATATAAAGCTTATTCTCATAATTTCTAATCCAGATGTTATTAAACAAGATTATATGACAAATAATAGTAAACCGTATGTTTTAATCTTCTACACCAATACATTTTAAATAAGCATCTTCAAGCTTCTCAGTTTGAAACTTTTTACAGCACTCAACCGGTGAACCATTAAAACAAATCTGACCATTATGCAGAACAATAATACGGTCACAAATACTTTCAACATCTGCTAACAAGTGAGTACTAAAAAAAAAGGTTTGCTTAGCTTCTTTTAAGCTAATCAAATGTCGCTTTAAATAAGCACGCGCTTTCGGATCAAGTCCACTCATAGGCTCATCAAACAATAACATGCGTTTTTCGCTTAGAAAACAGGAAGCCAAACCCAGTTTTTGCGCCATACCTTTTGAATATTGTCGAACTGATTTTTTTAACGCCGATAGTTCTAAATCTAAAACATTAAAAATGTTCTCAATGCTTTTTTGACTGAGTTCAACATCATTCAACTCAGCCATGTAATTTAAAAAGTCTTTTCCGGTTAAATAATAAGGGGGCAAAAACTTTTCTGGAAGAAAAGACAGTGATTGACGTGATAATGTTTCTCGATGAGTTTGCCCAAAGATTTCAATCTTGCCCGATTTTATTGAAATAAAGTCCAGAATCGATTTTATAAGCGTTGTTTTGCCAGCACCGTTAACACCTACCAAACCAATATATTCGCCTTGATTAACCGATAGATTAATATCATTCAAAACAGATTGTTTACCATAGTATTGGTTCAAGCCTTCGATATTTAATGCAAACTGACTCATATTTTTGTTTATAGATTTAATTTCATCAAGCTAAAAAAGTAATGCCCGCATAAGCGGGCATTGTTAAACTGTTAAAC
>JBELBG010000133.1:0-4859 GCA_042095435.1 Thiotrichaceae bacterium
AAGCAAAGAAGGTAACCCAGTTATTTTGATAAGTACAATTGCGCAACATACAAAAAACATATTATCCGATTCCAGAGTATCGTTGACTGTCACGGAAAGTGGTATAGAAGACGGCCAGACAGCTGGCCGCATAACTTTTGTTGGTGATGCAGCAAAGCTGAATAGTGATGATGCCGAGAGTATAGAGCGCTATTATCAGTATTTTCCGCAGTCTATGGATTATCATAAAACACATAATTTTGATTTTTATCAAATTAATCCTGTTCGGATCAGATTCATTGGAGGGTTTGGAGAAATTTACTGGTTGGAAAAAGAAAGTTTTTTATTAGCTAATCCGTTTTCTTTTGATGAAGAAAAAAGCATGATTGAACACATGAATGCTGATCATATCGAAGCAATGAAACATTATTGCCAGTTAAACGACATAAACTATTCAGAAGAAAAACTACCTGTAATGGTAAGTATAGACAGCGAAGGTTTTAATTTACGTGTTGGTAAAAGAATAAATAGGATAAATTTTGAAGAATCGGTGACAACAGCGATGGAAGTACGTAAAGCGATGGTAGCAATGGCGAAAAAATAAAATGAGTAAAGCGCTGCTTATATTAATTCTTGCTGTCATTGTTTTAAGCTGGAACTTTATTTTTACCGATAAAAAGAAAGTGGAGTTAACTGATCCGGCAAAAGTACTACAGGGCTTATCACATGCCATTAAATATAAAAGTGCAGTACGAATCTATTGGAAAGAGAATAAAGTATTGCCTGATGCTGAATCGTGGTTGAAAGAAGGCAAGAAAGTTGAATCGGATATCAGTAAATCCTTGGTGGAAAAAATAGAAATAGGTGTAGACGCACCTGGTTCGGTAACAGTGTTCTTTACCAGCAAAGAACATATAAAGCTTGAGAAGAATATTGATGGAACAAAAATTATATTAATACCTGAACCTAAAGGAGAAAAATTATCGTGGTCGTGTACTGGTACACTTCCTCAGGAATATATGCCGAAAAAATGTAGTCAACAAATCTAGCCAATGTCGCTTAAGGATAAGCAGTAAACAACAGTCAGGCGGCAACCTCATCAGCCAACTTATCAGTCGTTGCTCGCAGGTTGTCACTAATCGTTTGCGCGACACCTTTTAGAATATTAACACCCAGTTCAGGTTCTGATTCTACTACGATATCAAATGCTTTTTGCGTCAGTATTGCCAGCTTAGTTTGTTCATGCGCTCTGATTGTTGCTGATCTGGGAGCATGGACAATTAAAACTAGAGAGTTATTTTAGCTTCTGCATTGACTTACTTTATTGATGTGCGAATTTGTAATGCTGTGCTTATGATCATGGGATTCCAGAAATTTCGCTTCTAGAAGATACGCTAAAGATTCCAGCTCGTTTTTGCATTGAACATTACTGTCTTCACCGGTCTGGTATTGCAGGTAATGAACCAATTCGTGTAACAGAATACCCTTACCATGATCTGTATCAAGGTCGATGGTATCTAGCAGGTAAACCGCCTTTTCATTAAAGTTGTATAAACCAAAAATCTGGAGATTCTTCGGGTTTACTGCTTTGGGTAATTTTCCGCCAAATGCTACTTCAACAATTTGTCTGGCTGAAACTTTTTTTACGTCAGGTAATGTATCAATATCATAATCAAATGATGAATGATGATTAATCCAGCCCAGCAGCCCTGAAATCAGTTCTTCTTCTGTATTAAAAGAATCGAAATCAAGATCAAAGTCATGCTGGATTTGTGTTTGAGTTGTTTCATTATCATGATGATGATCAGACTCATGTCCAAATGCTGATTTGGCCTGAGCCGTTTGTGTCATTAAACCTGCAGTTAACATCATAATAGAAACAACGTTAGCATGACGGCGATTTTTAACACGCTTAACACCTTCAAGAAAGTCTGCACGCTGATCTTCTTTTAACTGATAACGCTGAGTATTCGCAAACTCCAGGATCTTTTTAAATGCAAAAGGGTCTTTGTGTTGTAAACCTTTTTCATAAACAAGGGTATGTTTCCCATCGATAATACAGGGGTGAACCATAGCCTGTTCTTTTTTCTTATTCGTCATAGATTGAACAATGCGCTCTACGAGGCTATTTGATTCTACCTTTACATTATCTTTGCGAATGCTGTCTAAGATGTTTACAACGTCAGTCATTAAATATTTATGCTCCTCTTTATGCAGTTACTGTTTGTGCTTTTCTTGAATCTATACACTGTGTTACAAAGTCATCAAAATCTTTTCTAAATTTATCTGTCAATCTGACACGTTTTACTCTTGAGTCACTCTTGTCTTGAATGCGTATGACAATATTCATTTCTTCTAATAATTCTAAATTGCGTAGTGAATTATTTCTTGGTTCACCGACATTCAGATAAACTTCTTTTACTGCTGGCATTTGGTTTCTCAAATTACTAATACCGATAAAAAATACGGTGTCGAAAATAGTTCCGAGCATTTTGTTTTTACTCAGCGTGGTTGAATCAGTCGAATATTTCTCAATTAAAGCAACGAATCGATTTCTTACTCGCAATAAGTTTTCTAACTCGCCATCACGATAAATAAATTCCGCCATTGCTTAGTTTCCTAGTCTAGTAGCAAACCCTAATCCCGCAATGTGATAAGAGTTCAGTTTTGAACGTATTTCAAACTTGTATACGTTCTTATGATCTTGCAGTCTGAATTCAATGCTCCACTATTTAGCGGCAGAAAAACGGGAATACTTTAGTAAAAATGCAGTGCTAGGCTAGATTAGAATAATTAATAAGTAATTGAAAAATATGAAAATAATGGCAATAAAATAATTTTACTACAGAAGTGAACATATTTATTGAAATAACGGATATCTGAAATCAGAAATGTTGTTATTCAAAATAATAAATAAAAAATAACGTTCATTTGATGTAAATCAAGAAGCTGAATTAGCATTTTATATTATAAAGATAATTCACTATATCCGGGTAAGTGGAGATCAAGATGACGAACACCGAAAGAGAAGTTAATGAGGAGACGGTGAAGGAAGATGAATACGCCATACCTGAGGTCAATGCATTGGGGTTTGAAGATATAAAAGCCTGTCTTATCAAGGGAGTTTCTGATTTTCTTCAGGCACCGATGTTTGGTTTATTTTTCGGTAGTATTTTTGCTTTCGGTGGAATTCTTATTGTTCAATCTTTTTATGTCTGGGAAAAAGGTTGGATGATTTATCCAATGATAGTCGGTTTCCCATTAATCGGCCCCTTTATTGCTGCTGGCCTTTATGAAGTAAGTCGACGACTAGAGCAAGGGTTACCATTACGCTGGCGTGAAATACTGTCAGTGATTAGTTTGCAGACAGGACGGCAGATACCCTATATGGCTTTTGTAATGCTTTTTGTTTTCTGGATATGGATGTATCAGATCAGATTATTAATAGCGATTATCCTTGGGCGTATGTCATTCCCATCACTGGATGCATTCATAAACATTATTATAACGACACCGGAAGGCTGGGCGTTTGTCATAATTAGTCATATCGTCGGTGCCTGTTTTTCACTTCTTTTATTCTCAATTACGGTCATTTCAATACCACTGATAATGGATCGAGACATAGACTTCGTCACAGGCATGATAACCAGTGTGAAAACTGTAATGAAAAGTCCTGTCGTTATGATTTGTTGGGGTATCTTTATTGCCGTGACATTATTCTTTTCGATTATTCCCTTATTTTTAGGGTTACTGATTTCTCTACCGGTTTTAGGTCATGCAAGCTGGCATATATATAAAAAGGCAGTTAAATAAAGCTATAAGCTATAATTTTCCTATAATATTAATGCTGCCAACCATTCCCTTTTCTTCATGATCATTTTTGTGACAAAAAAGGTTTAAATTTTCACCTTTCGTCATTGGAAAGAAAAACCACTCAACACTTGTACCGGGTTTTAATTCGATATCATTAATTGAACCATGAATTTCAGCAATCGTTTTACCGTTTTTGTCCATTACTTCAACTTTACGAGTAAAAATATGTGTGGCGAATGCATCGGATGTAAAATAATGATCTTCAGAACTTGGGTTAGAAATAACAAGTTTATAATAAGTACCACGTTCAAACGTTAGCGTATTCGGTTCAAAAACTAATTGGCCATCTTTAGTGCCGAGATTGACTTTAACTTCGGTTGCTTTTGGTCCGTGTCGTTTTTCTGCATAAGACAGCGGCGTAAGTAATAGAAGTAAAGTTGTAATTACGATAAGTTTTTTCATGTTAGCCTCAAGCATTTATATAATGCCATGAGAATAACACAATATTTAGGCGATGATTATCGCGAGATAATTCGACTAACTTGCTTTGGCAATCTCTATAGGTTCCTGTGTTCTATCTTGATAGCGATTATTTAAAGGTTTAGCAACAACCGCTTTATCTCTTCTAGTTTCTTTAGCCTCATACAATGCCATATCGGCTGATTTAATTAATGCTTTTTGTGTGTCGCCATGATCAGGTGCAATCGCAATACCTATGGAGACGGTTATATCTTGTAAAATTTCCTTTTGATAATTGATCTTTAGTTTCTTAAGGTTATTTCGTATAAGTTCAGCTCTATCTTCTAATACATGTAGAGGAGCTCCAGGCATGATGATCATAAATTCTTCACCGCCATAACGACAGGCAACATCTCCTTTGCGTAATCTACCGCTAATCAATTTTGCAAATTCAATTAAGACCAAATCACCTGCTTCATGACCATAATTATCGTTAAAACTTTTAAAATGATCGATATCCAACATTAGTATGCCCAAAGTTGTTTTATTACGAATACACTTAGGCAATTCTTTTTCAAGCGTTTCTTCCATAAAACGACGATTATATA
>JBELBG010000134.1:0-4848 GCA_042095435.1 Thiotrichaceae bacterium
TGAAAGCAGCTGTTTCGTATAATCATTTTCAGGATTCATTAGCACTTGCTCTACTTTCCCTTGCTCAACAATTTTACCTTGGTACATCACAGCAACATAGTGCGCAATATATTCAACGACACTTATATTATGTGTAATAAACAAATAACCGAGTTGATGTTTTTTTTGTATGTCTCGTAATAACGCCAGTATTTGTGCTTGTACGGATACATCCAATGCACTGGTAGGTTCATCACAAATAATTAATTTTGGTTTTACTGCTAATGCACGTGCTATGCATATCCGCTGGCGCTGTCCTCCTGAAAACTCATGCGGATAACGTAATAAATGTTCTTCCAGCAAACCAACTTGTAATAATAATTCAGTCGTCATTTGATCACGTTCCTGTTGCGACGCACCGATACCTTGCGCCAGCATACCTTCTTGAATGATATCTCTGATCATCATCCTCGGATTCATAGATGAGTAAGGATCCTGAAAGACAATTTGTATTTCTGAACGTTTTTTTCTTAATGCTTCTGCATTCAGATGACTCAAGTCATTACCTTCATATAACACTTCGCCGTCAGTTGTTTGCAGTAATCGCAATATACCTTTGCCCATCGTTGTTTTACCACTTCCGGAGTCACCGACTACAGCCACTGTTTCGCCAGCATGAACATCTAATGTAACACCATCGACCGCTTTGACATGCCCGACTACTTTCTTGAATAAGCCTTCGCGAATTGGATAATGCACTTTCAAATCACGTACTTTTAATAAACAATCTTCATCCTTACGTTCAATCTCGGCATCGTCCGCTTCTGATTGTCGTTTATCCCAACTGGGAATCGCATCAAATAATTGCAAAGTATAAGGATGTTCTGGCTTTTCAAATAAACTGGTTTTATCTTTTGCTTCGACTATTTTTCCCTGGCGCATTACCGCGACATGATCAGCCATTTGCGCAGTTACACCTAAATCGTGCGTGATAAAAAGAATAGACATATTATTGTCTTTTTGTAGCTTCAATAATAAATCCAATACTTGTGCCTGAATGGTCACGTCCAAAGCTGTTGTCGGTTCATCTGCAATTAATAAATCTGGTTCACCGGCTAATGCAATGGCGATCATGATACGTTGCTTCATGCCGCCGGAAAATTGATGCGGATATTCGTTAATTCGTCTATCCGGCTCAGGAATACCAACGGCATCTAATAATTCGATACTACGTTTAATACATTCCTGCTTTGATAATTTTTGATGTCTGAATAATGTTTCGCTGATTTGTTGCCCTGCGGTTAATACCGGATTTAGTGATGTTTGCGGTTCCTGAAATATCATGCCGATTTGTGAGCCACGAATATCACGCATCTTACTTTCCGGTAATTCAAATAAATTCTGTCCATTTAATACAACACTGCCACCATTAATTCTCAATGCGGCAGGAAGTAAACGCATCATTGATAAGGCACTCATGGACTTACCACTACCGGACTCGCCTAATAAAACAAACGTTTCACCCTTGTTGATATTAAAGCTAACATCATCAACAACATTTACTTTACTGTCGCTTGTTCCAACAGATGTAATCAGGTTTTTAACTTCTAGTAGTATTTCAGACATAACTATTCCGTATCCAAATCTGGTAATTGTCGTGGTTTTCGATTTTCATCTAACGCAACATAAGTTAACTCTGCTTCCGTGACTTTTATTGTTTGCTTGTTAGAGGGATTACGCTCGGCAAACACTTCAACTTTGACCGTGATCGAACTATGACCTGTTTTAATAATACCGGCATAGCAACTTACAATGTCACCAACAAAAACCGGCTCATGAAACTCTATAGAATTAACCGCAACCGTAGCAATCCTGCCTTTCGCTCTTGCTAATGCAGGAATCGCTCCGGCAATATCTATCTGCGACATAATCCAGCCACCAAAAATACTGCCGCCAGCATTCGTGTCTTTTGGCATTGCGGCTACCTTGATTTCAGGCAGTCTGTCTTTTGGAAGTTCTACTATCGTCATAATTAAACTTCCCCACGTAATCTTGGATCAAACGCATCGCGAACAGCATCAGAAAATAGGTTGGCTGCAAGCACAAGAACAAGCATAAATATAAAAGCTGCGACTAATGACCACCAGACAATAGGGTCACGCGCAATTTCCAAACGCGCACTATTAATCATATTACCCCAGCTATACATGCTCGGATCCACGCCGATATTAATATATGACAAGACTGCCTCAGCTAATACCAAACCGCTAAAATCTAGAACAATTGAAATCATGACGATATGCATGACATTAGGTAATAGATGACGTAATAAAATACTGAAATTACCAACACCAAATGCCTGAGCGGCCTGCACATAGTCCACTTCTCTAAGTTTTAAAGCTTCTGCTCTTAATAATCGACATAAGCCTGTCCAACTTGTAATACCAAGAATGATACAGAGAAATAATAATCTTAAATCAGCACGTTGTTCGAGACTGGTAAAGTCTGCTTCATGATTACTGATATAGACTTGTAACAACAGTATTGAAGCTGCAATTAACAATACGCCGGGAATGGAGTTTAATGTTGTATAGAGATATTGAATAACGTCATCTATCCAGCCGCGGAAATAACCTGCCATCAAACCCATCATGATTGCAAACGGCAGCATGACTAATGTTGTTAACGTACCAATCACCAGACCAGTACGTATACTTTTTAATGACTGATAGAGCACATCTTGCCCGACCTTATCCGTCCCTAACACATGATAATATTGAGCAAGATTATAGATACATGCGATGGTTGTAATAATAAAGCCTAGTGTAATAAAAATAGCATACCAAGGAACATCAAATTCATTTTTAATACATTTATTCAGTGTCGCTTTGAATGCCATATTATTCTTTTTACTTATCATTAAGCTAATGAAAAGAATAACAACTGCACTAATCAATAATCCGGCAATTACTCCAATAAAAAATCGCTGAGTAATATCATCACAACGTTCTGTCTCTGGATCATTTAAATGCGCCCCACCGTATTTCAGTCGCGGATAATCTCGTATCTGTTTACCATTCGGCTGATCTATCATTTCTTTTGCAAACGCATGACTTGCCAATGGCGCTGAGTAAGTTCTTTCTGTGTTCTCTCGCAGATCAGATAAAATCACATCGAGCACACTGAGTATTTGGGTGGAATAAACCACTTCCGATGATTTATTATCTTCAAGCTTGGGATGAAAATGCAATGAATCGAGTAAACCAATAACGATATATACAGATAACACCACGGCCGCAGACATAGCAATAGGACGACGCGCGACATCTTTCCACGGCGCACTCAAGTGTTCATGTTTTCTTGCATAGAAAACAAAAGCTATCACCATAAACACTAACAGGAAGATAAAGGCATCGGTAATAAATATAACAGGCATTAGTTGAGCCTCACTCTTGGGTCTACGAGAGTGTATGAAATATCAGTAAGTATTAAGCCAATTATGTAGAGTACTGATCCAAGAAAAACCATCGAACGCACAATAGCAAAATCCTGTGCACTGATAGCATCAATCGTATAACTACCTAATCCGGGAATAGCGAAAAAAGATTCTACAATTAAACTACCCATAAACAAGGTCGGCAAGATAACAACCACACCTGTTAAAATAGGTATAAGTCCATTCGCTAAAACGTGTTTGTATAACACGATCGTTTCAGACAAGCCCTTTGCTTTTGCTGTACGCACATAATCTTTCCCCATCTCTTCAAGAAAAATGGTTCTATACCAACGGGTACTCGCACCAATACCACCAACCAAACCGATTAATACGGGTAAGACTGTAAACTTAATTGCATTAAGTCCTGTGTCATAGCCAGAAATAGGCACAAGATGCAGCACTTTACCTATTAGAAACTGGCCGCCAATAATATAAAACAAACCGGATATCGACATCATGGCAACACAAAGAATGACACCAGATACATCAATATAACTGCCACGAAAGAAGGCGAGTATTAAACCAAAGCTGATATAGGCCAATAAACCTAATAGTAAACTGGGTACGGTAATAGAAAGACTGGGCCACATACGCTGACTGATATCATAACTAATATCACGGCCACTATCAGAACGACCAAAATCAAACAAAAATAGTTTGACTGAATTTTCAAAAAAGATCGTATCCGTTATTTTTTCTGATGCTTCGGCATCACTGTTCCAGAGTATCGGTTTGTCATAGCCTCTTTCTTCTTTCCACTTTTCTATGGCTGCTTCGCTGACATGTTTCGCACCGAGTTGCATACGCGCCATATCATCAGGTGTATTAACGACAAAAAATAGTAAGAACGTAATGATATTGACGCCTATGAGTATGGGAATGGCATAAGCAATACGCCTTACGATATAAGCCATCATAAGATTACTTCCTTCTCTCGTCGGCGATAGGAAATAATACCCGGCAGTAATATTACTATGATAAGTATTACGATTAATGCAATCGGCCACCAGATTGGCTTATTCCATTCAACTCGTTTTTCTGCACGTTGTTGCGGTTCTATTCTTCGGTATTTCAATTTATTGTTCGCCATCAGGTTTGGTTTTGCATTGTGATACCAACCATGATGCAAGGAAAAACCGACCGGATGAAAGCCCCATAACCATGGAGCGTCTTTTCTGGCAATATCAACCATCTGATTAATGATGGCCTGTCTTTCAGATGAGTTACTCATGCTTTTCATTTGGTTAAACAACGTATCAAATTCCGGGTTACTGTAGTTTGATGCATTCTCACCTTGATGTTTAACTTTCCCATTAGGTCCATAGAGTAAAAAGAAAAAGTTTTCCGGATCAGGGTAATCCGCATTCCAGCCC
>JBELBG010000135.1:0-4837 GCA_042095435.1 Thiotrichaceae bacterium
GGTGAGTAGTCAAAATCGCGTTATCGTTTCATTGGATTTTCCGAATGGAAAACAGGCTTTGGATCTTTGTCAAAAGCTGGATCCAAATAGTTGTAAATTAAAAATAGGTAAGGAACTGTTTACACGCGAAGGTCCGGCGTTGGTTGAAAAATTAATCGCGTCTGATTTCGATATCTTTCTCGATCTAAAATATCATGATATCCCCAATACTGTTGCTAGTGCTTGTCGTGCTGCAGCTGACTTGGGAGTATGGATGTTAAATGTCCATGCTTCTGGCGGACGAATGATGATGGAAGCTGCCAGTGAGGCATTAGACGAGTCAACTCACAAGCCTTTACTCATTGCAGTGACTGTTTTAACCAGTATGTCACAGGAAGATTTAAGTGAGTTGGGTATTAATAAAACAGTTGACGAGCAGGTACTCATGCTAGCCAATCTCGCCAAGTCTTCAGGTTTAAACGGTGTTGTTTGTTCTGCAAAAGAAGCGAATAGATTAAAAACTGAACTAGGTGAAGATTTTTGCTTAGTAACTCCAGGTATTCGTCCTGCAGATTCAAGTAGTGATGATCAAAAACGAATTATGACGCCACCTGAGGCGATAGCAGCAGGCAGTCACTATCTTGTCATTGGCCGTCCGATAACTAAGGCGGAAGATCCCCTTGCAGCACTGGAATCTATCAACGCTTCCATTAGTTAAGTTTTTTATGTCTGCAACTGAACGACAAAATGTATTGTCTCCTAAACTACCTGAAGCTGGCCACGGCCGATCTGACTGGTCGCGTTTATATGGTAGTGCTAAATCACTTGCGATTGCGAATATGGCAATGCAAACAAAGAAACCCGTTATGGTTATTACCGCCGATGCAATTAAGGCCGTTAATATTGTTAATGAATTAAAAGTTTATATAAGTGATCTGAAAACAACACCTATCAAAGTCTTTCCTGATTGGGAAACCTTACCGTACGATCCTTTCTCTCCCTATCAGGATATTATTTCCGAACGCTTACAAACCTTGTTTAGTTTATCCTCAATGCAGCAAGGCATACTGGTTGTGCCCGTAACGACAGCGATGCATCGCTTGTTACCTAGCGACTATTTATTTGCAAACAGTATGCTTTTAAATATTGGCCAATCAGTCAACATCGAAACATTCAGGCAACAATTAAGTCAGCAAGGCTATCGCTTTGTTGAGCAGGTAACAGAGCATGGTGAGGTTTCTGTTAGGGGTTCATTGCTGGATGTCTTCCCTATGGGGGCAATAGATCCTTTTCGAGTTGATTTATTTGATGACGAAATAGATAGCATTCGTTTGTTTGATATAGAAACACAACGTTCGAAAGATAAAGTTGATTCAATACGTGTCTTACCAGCACGTGAAGTTGCGTTAATTGATGAAGGTATTGCAAGGTTTCGTGCAAACTGGCGAACACGTTTTGAAGGTAATCCAGCACAATGCCCGAATTATACAGATGTTAGTCAGTCTATTGCTCCTTCGGGCATCGAATATTATTTACCTTTGTTTTATGAGGAAACCAGCACTCTATTTGACTACATGATGGATAATTCAATCATGGTTCTTGATGATGGTATTAAGGAATCGGCAGAATCCTTTTGGGAGGATATTGAATCACGCTATGAACAAAACCGTTATGATGTAGAACGACCTGTCTTGCCACCAAGAGAGGTATTTCTAAACAACAATGATCTCTATACGCAATTAAAATTATTCTCTCAGATCCATATTCTGAACCTTTCTACAGAGTCCGCATCAGCTACAGTTGAATACGATACAGAGATGCCAGTCAATCTTTCAATTGATGCGCGTGCTAAAGAACCGTTGAAATTAGTTAAACATTTTTTAAATGAGTTCGATGGACGAGTGTTAATTGCTGCTGAAACACAAGGACGCCGCGAATCAATCATGGAGTTGTTTAAGCAACATACCGTGCCAAACAAGGTAGATAATTGGGATAGTTTTCTACAAAGCGATGTAAAGTTTGGCATTGCCATCCTGCCGATTGAAAATGGTTTGATTATTCATGAACCGAATATTGCCATCATAACTGAAGCACAGTTGTTTGGTGAACGTGTGATGCAACGTCGTTTACGTAAACGTAAACAACAAGATGCTGATGCAGTTGTGCGTAATCTATCAGAACTACGTGTTGGCGCTGCAGTTGTTCATGAAGAACATGGGGTAGGGCGATATCTGGGTTTGATGACACTGGATGTTGGCGGTTTTCTTGGAGAGTTTATTCATCTTGAGTATGCAGAGGGCGATAAACTTTATGTGCCGGTATCTGCACTGGATTATATTTCCCGTTATACAGGGCTGGATCCGGAAAATGCACCATTACATAAATTAGGTAGTGGTCAATGGCAAAAAGCAAAACGTAAAGCGGCTGAAAAAGTACACGATGTCGCAGCAGAATTACTGGAATTACATGCACGGCGAGCATCAAGGCAAGGACAGTCTTATGAATTTGATTCGAATGCCTATCAGTCATTTGCACAAAACTTTCCTTTTGAAGAAACACCGGGACAACTAGATGCCATAAATGCCATGATTGAAGACATGCGAAATGATAAACCCATGGATCGATTGATTTGTGGTGATGCTGGTTTTGGTAAAACAGAAGTGGCAATGCGTGCGGCATTCATAGCAATACAGAATAACAAGCAAGTTGCTATTTTAGTTCCTACAACTTTATTAGCACAGCAACACTATGAAAATTTTATTGATCGTTTTGCTGATTGGCCGGTACGTGTTGAATTGTTATCTCGATTCAGAACGAAGGAAGAACAGGAACTTGCCTTGGGAGCAATGGCGGATGGTAAAGCCGATATTGTAATCGGCACACATAAGCTATTACAAAGCGATATTAATTTTAAAAACTTAGGCTTGATTATCATTGATGAAGAACATCGTTTCGGTGTGCGCCAAAAAGAAAAGTTTAAATCCTTACGAGCTGAGATTGATGTATTAACTTTAACAGCGACACCGATTCCAAGAACACTGAATATGGCGCTATCTGATTTGCGAGAGTTTTCCATTATTGCAACACCGCCATCGCGTCGGTTGGCTGTTAAAACATTTGTTAAAGAACGTAGTGATGTTTTATTAAAAGAAGCGATGTTGCGCGAGATAAAACGAGGCGGTCAGGTTTTCTATTTACACAATGAAGTAAAATCAATAGAAAAAACAGCTCAGGAAATAGAGAAGTTGTTACCGGAAGCACGAGTACAATTTGCGCATGGGCAAATGCCGGAAAAACAACTCGAATCGATTATGCTTGATTTTTATCATCGTCGTTTTAACGTACTGGTTTGTACAACTATTATTGAAACCGGTATAGATGTGCCGAGTGCTAACACCATAATAATTGATCGTGCTGATAGATTTGGTCTGGCTCAGCTTTATCAATTACGCGGGCGCGTAGGGCGATCACACCACCGTGCCTATGCCTATTTAATTGTACCTGATCGAAGATCGATGACTGCCGATGCAATTAAACGACTGGAAGCGATTGAGGCATTGGAAGAACTTGGTATTGGTTTTACGCTAGCAACACATGATCTTGAAATACGCGGTGCTGGTGAATTTCTAGGTGAAGGACAAAGTGGACATATTCAGGAAATTGGTTTTGGTTTGTATATGGAATTACTTGATAGAGCGGTACAGGCAATGAAAGAAGGTAAGCAGCCAGAACTGGATAGGCCATTGGATCATGGTGCAGAAATTGATTTGCATGTGCCAGCATTAATACCGGAAGATTTTCTACCGGATGTGCATATGCGTTTAATTATGTACAAGCGCATTGCCAGTATAAAAGACAAAACAGAACTAAATGAATTAAAAGAAGAAATGATTGATCGGTTTGGACTATTACCCGAAGCAGTCAGGAACTTATTTGAAATAAGCAAACTAAAACAAAAAGCGCGACCATTAGGCATTAGGAAGATTGATATCGGTCTTAATGGTGGTAGGGTATTTTTTGAAGAAAAAGCGAGTATTGATCCGAATGGTATTATTCAATTGATCCAATCAAATCCATCCCGATTTAAACTGGATGGCCAGAATAAATTGAGAATTAATATGGACTTACCGTAGATACAGGAGCGATTACAAATACTAGAGATGCTTTTTGATGAAATTACTTTGAAAAACGCGGCATAATACTCACATGAATTTTTATAAAAAAATATTCCTGATTGCATTATTTGTTTTTTCTCAATCTGTGGCAGCTGAATCCTGGTATCAGATAGAAGTTATAGTCTTTGATAGATTGTCTCCTGATCTTGATGGTGAGCAGTGGCAGGCTCAGGAATTTAATCGTCGCGATAATATGATTGAGTTGCAGCAAGCAATTCACACAGAGCTTGTACCTTATTCGATATTAGACAAGAACCGAAACCGACTTGATGGTATATATCGTTATTTTAAATTATCTAGCGATTTTAGACCGTTGTATCATGTATCTTGGCAACAAGAAGCAACTGAACGACGTAAGTCGCGTTATGTCCATATTCAAAGACTGGATGGGGGGGATGCTACGCCAAAGCCGGTTTCTGAAACTGAAGTATTAGCAGTCGAACTGGAAGAACCTGCTTTTATAGAAGATATAGCTATGCCGGATAGAATAATAGATGGTTCAATTCGTATCAGAAGTGGTTTCTATTTACATGCCGATATTGACCTTTCGTATTTCACTCAGCATCCGTCTGAAAATAAAGTGCTGCGCAGTAGCGAAGAGTCATTTATAAGCGGGTTTGATAAAATTGAAATCAAACTAAAAGAAACACGAAAGATTAAACTGAATGAAATTCACTATTTTG
>JBELBG010000136.1:0-4828 GCA_042095435.1 Thiotrichaceae bacterium
TGACCAGGGTGTTCTTTCTTCTATCATTATTTTACCTTGAATTTTAAATTTCGATGTCCATTCCATCGAACGACACTTCAATTCCTGCGTCATTTAATTCTTGTCTTTCAGGAGAATCTTCGTCAAGTATTGGATTAGTGTTGTTGATATGGATCAAAATTTTACGAGGTTTATCAAGACTGCTTAACGTATCTTTAATTCCACCTTTACTGGATTGATCCAGGTGGCCCATTTCGCTTGCTAGTTTGTCACTGATGCCATGCCGTGACATTTCATCGTTTGTCCAAACTGTACCATCGACCAGGACGACATCAGCATCGCGCATATAGTCGAGGACATGGTTTTCTATAATGCCAAGTCCGGGCGCATAAAATAAATTTTTACCTGTTGAAGTATCTTCAATTTTATAGCCAACATTATCACCAGGCACTGTATTATGACGATGAGGTGAATAAGGTGGTGCCTCACTTTTTAGTGGTACTGCCGTGAAAATTAAATTATCAGCTTTAGGAATGGTAAATGGCTTTTGATCAGTCTCAACCTCATGCCAGTTAACACCACGGAAATGGCCAAGAATATTAAAAATAGGGTAGCCCGTGGTCATGTCTTCATGCACGGCTGCGGTACAATATACATCCCATGGTTTATCATGTTCACGCATGATGATAAGACCGGTTGTATGATCAATTTGACCATCACAGAGAATAATTGAGCAGATTCCTGTATCACGAATTTTCCTTGCCGGTTGCAGTGGCGGGAAACTTTCAATTTGTGCGCGAATATCAGGTGAAGCATTGAATAAGACCCAATCTTCGCCATTACCACTGACAGTAATTGAGGATTGAGTTCTAGCTGAACTTTTGATTTCGCCTGATCGCAGGCGCTTACAGTTATCGCAATTACAGTTCCACTGGGGAAAGCCGCCACCTGCGCCTGTGCCTAAAAGATGAATATGCATAGTTATTTCTATTGTTATTATTTAAGTTAAAGCAGGAATAATAAGCGAGTTCGCTATATAGAGCGAACTTTCTGCTTAATCATACGCTTTTAATTTGAGCAAAAATGATTGCTCTATAATGATAAAATTTTAAGTATTTTCTATGCTTATTTATTGTTGATATACATCGTGACTTCAAAGCCAAAACGAATATCGTTGTACTCTGGTATAGACCATTTCATGTTATCTCTCCTCTGTTAATCTGATATTAAAACTGTCTGAGCGATAATCATGCCAGTAAAATAACAATATAATTTAAACATAAATAAAATCAATAAAAACAGATAGTTAAGTTTATTTATAAAGTAAATTATAGATTTTGATTAATCTTGTTTTAAACATTAGTGGGTGAAATAACGCTAATATATTGGTTTATATGAACCAGTTATTGAAGAAAAATAATCCTCTTAAATACTCTGACTCGTGCTTATAATGCGCGGCAATGCAAGATAAAGAACAATCCAATACAGCTGGACAAGAACACCTGCTTTTCCTAACCGGAAAACTTGCGCAGAAACGTTTGCATTCCATTCTTGAAGAAATGGCACCCACTGAATTTAGCTATGAAATTCGTAATATTGGAGTCAGTGTTGCAGCGTTAATGACGGCGCAAATGATCTCAAGGCGATTAAAAGAGATAAAAGGTTTTGACCGAATTATTGTCCCAGGGCTTTGTCGTGGAGACTTAACATTGGCTTCTGAATCACTGGGAATTGAGTGTGTTAGAGGCACAATCGATTTAAAAGATTTGCCTGCTTTTTTTGGCAGAGACTGTAAGCCTGTTAATTTAAGTCAACAAAACGTTGAGATTTTTGCAGAAATTGTTGATGCGCCAATGGTGAGCGTTGAAAACATCTTACAACGAGCTGAAAAATACCGTCGTGATAGTGCTGATGTGATTGATATAGGTTGTCTGCCAGATACACCATTTCCTCATTTAGAAGAAACCATACAAGCTTTGCATGAAGCAGGTTTTAAAGTCAGTGTTGATTCGCTTGAAGAGGAGGATTTGCTCCGTGGTGGTAAAGCTGGAGCGGATTATTTACTCAGTTTAAAAGAAAGCACCTTATGGATAGCCGATGAAGTGGATTCTGTCCCAATATTAATACCGGAAACGCATGGTGATATGGCATCGCTTTATCGAACCATAGAGAAGCTTGCAGACAAAGATCGGCCGTTCTATGCAGATGCTATTCTCGACCCCATTCATTTTGGTTTTACTGAGTCAGTTATTCGTTATTACGAATTACGACAAAATTGTCCGGATATTAAAATAATGATGGGCGTTGGTAACCTTACTGAGTTAACAGAAGCGGATACCACAGGTATTAACGCCATGTTGTTTGGTATGATTTCAGAAATGGATTTAAATGCTGTATTGGCAACAGAAGTCAGCCAGCATTGCCGAACGGCCGTGAAAGAAGCAGATATGGCGCGCAGAATAATGTTTGCTGCGAAGAAAGACAGCAGTTTGCCGAAAGGATTAGATAGTTCATTGTTGGGGATGCATGCAAGAAAACCATTTCCTTATAATAGTGAAGAAATACATGAGTTCTATCAGGATGTGAAAGATCCAAGTTATCGGGTTCAAGTTAGTGAAGAAGGGATTCATGTCTATAATCGCGATGGTATTGAATCAAGCACTAACCCGTTTGAATTGTTTCCAAAACTTGATTTATTACAAGAAGATGGGCCACATGCTTTTTATATGGGCGTAGAATTAGGTCGAGCACAAATTGCCTGGCAATTAGGTAAACCCTATATGCAGGACGAAGAATTGGATTGGGGCGTGTGCGTAAATCAGAAATCAGAAGATGAAAAAGATCAGGATTCGCGAGCGGCACATGCAATGAAAGAATTAAGAAAAGGGATAGAAGAAAATAAGACAGAATATAAGTCAGAAGGTAGTACACTAAAGGCAAGTAGAAAGCGAAAAAAGAAATGATTCAAGAAATTATAGTCACCACACAAAACCAGAATGGTACGACACATATCGCGCCTATGGGTATTCGTGAAGTAAACGGTTTAGTCCAGATCGCTCCATTTAAACCATCGGCGACGCTGGAGAATATACAAAGAAACAACTCTGCTGTTGTTAATCGTATTGATGATGTGCGTATTTTTGCCGGTTGTTTAACCGGGCGAAAAGATTGGCCTTTAGTGCCAACAGAAAAAATAAAAGGCCAACGCTTAGAAGCAGCGTTAAGCCACTTAGAGTTGGAGCTTGAGTCTTTCGAAGATGATGAATTACGTCCACGCTTTTATTTAAAACCTGTTTTGGAAAAATCACATTCAGCTTTTAAAGGTTTTAATCGTGCTCAATCAGCCGTGTTGGAAGCGGCTATTCTTGTCAGTCGCCTACATATGCTGTCAGAAGAAAAAATTACTCAGGAATTAGAATACTTAACTATAGCGATTGATAAGACTGCAGGTGCAAATGAAAACTTGGCCTGGAAGTGGTTAATGGAAAAAATAGAAACATTTCGTCAAGAAAATAAAGAGAGTGAAACAGCATGACCGGCATGTTAGCCAGCGTTACTTCTGTTGCCGAAGCTAAAATAGTATTGAATGCCGGTGTTGATATTATAGATATTAAAAATCCACATGACGGTGCATTAGGTGCACAAGACATAAACGTTGTTAAGGATATTGTTGAATTTGTAAATCAAGAAGTACTTACCAGTGCTACGGTAGGTGATATTGATTCAAATGATCCTGAGCTTTTAAATGCTATTTTTAAAATGGCGGAGTCAGGTGTTGATTATGTAAAAGTAGGGTTGTTTTCTGAAATAGCATCTGATTGTTTTATAAATACGATTAATGCAGCAGCAAACAAAGGTGTTAAATTAGTTATAGTGTTCTTTGCTGAAGATTATAACAACGTAGAGTCTGTTGCGTTACTTATGCAAACTCGCATAAGTGGTATTATGCTGGATACAAAAGAGAAGCAAAGTAAAAATTTGTGCTCGCTTTTAAATAAAGATGAATTATATGAGTTTATTAATCTGGCTGAAACTAATGGCTTGATTACAGGGCTCGCTGGTTCTTTAACGCATGAGAATATTTCAGAACTTCTTGAGTTAAACTCGGACTACCTTGGTTTTCGTGGAGCATTATGCTTACAAAGTAATCGAATCAATGAAGTTAATGAAAAACAGGTAAATAGGATTAGAAAAGCGATTCCTTATGCACTTAATAATGTGTTTCAAGAAAAACAATATAAAGAAGCAATCATTTAGGAGGTTTGTATGGCTCAATGGCGAAAAGAAGGTAAAGACGAGGTTTATACAACTGAAGAAATTGATGTGCGTTTAAAAGATGAATTGCCTAACTGGACGTATGAAAGTGGTTGGATACGGCGTAAATACAAAACCAGTGGTTGGAAAGCAACACTAATGGTGGTTAATACAGTGGGCCATCTTGCTGAAGCAGCATGGCATCACCCAGATATGACGGTATCTTATGCGTTTGTCACTGTTAAACTGGTCAACCACGCCGCGAAAGGTGTGACAGATAAAGACTTTGAATTAGCAAAAAAAATAGAAGAAGTCATTCAATGGCAACCCGGTACTGAAGAAGGAAGTGCCTTAGAAGGTACGCCTGATGATCCTCGTTTTAAATATATGAAATATGATTAAGCCAATTGTAAATGGTCATGAGTGTGACTTGTATTAGTGACTGATATTTTGGCAAAAATAATGGGGAGAACCTTTTAGTAAAAATACAATTGAATTTTATAATCCCAATAAGTAATTAACTTCTGCTTCAGGTTGAAACGGATATTAGTATATTAGTGTAACTTCATTCTTGGTTTTGTTTTTTGCGTTAATA
>JBELBG010000137.1:0-4795 GCA_042095435.1 Thiotrichaceae bacterium
TAAAGCTAATCAGACTGTCTTCAGAAAAGCTTATCCAGTCATCAGTATTATTTAAAGGTTCCGAGGCAATTTTTACGCAGCTTTGATTAAGCGAATAATAAAGACTTGGTGAGGTATTGTTTACTGCATGACGGCAAGCATAAAGAGAAACACCATCACTGATTATAAAGTTCAATAAAGCACTGACATCATTGCCGCATACTGTTTTTAAATCCTGCATCATATTGATGATGGCGTTGCTTATATTTTCCTCTTTGAGAAGATGTTGTTGTAGCAAAGCAAATAAATAAAGCGAATCACTGTTCCCTGTTATCTCTGTCTTAATGTCGTTCGATAAATACTCCAGTAACCGGGACTTAACGTCTTTATCAAAAGGTTTGAAACAACCATTATGAGTAAAGATTAAGTTCTCTTTTGTAAAAGGCTGCGTGTTTGTTTCGCTAATACCTTGTCCAGGAGTCGCGCTACGCACATTCGCTAACCATAGGGGGCTGTTTAATGAACGACCAAGACTTTCCAGGTTCGTATCAGACCAGATAGGTAACACATTTTTATATAAGCAAGGAATATTATTCGATAGCCATGCAACACCATAACCATCAGCATTAATGGTGGCTTCTTGCATCTCTTTAGGTGCCCAGGATTGTTTTACCAGACTGTGTTCCGGTTCTAATAGAAACTCAGCCAGACTGATTTCAGATCCAAGATATGCGGCTAATCGGCACATTAATTTTCTCTTTGCTTATTCGATACTGGTATAGTTAATGAATAGCTTAACAGGCTCATAAGGG
The DNA here is from genome assembly GCA_042095435.1 of Thiotrichaceae bacterium. GTDB lineage: Bacteria > Pseudomonadota > Gammaproteobacteria > Eutrophobiales > Eutrophobiaceae > UBA7359. The sequence continues at coordinate 792 of JBELBG010000137.1, forward strand.
CATTGAAATTGAATAAGGTAAATTATCAAATTGATGAGAAAGGTGAATGGCTGACTGAGGTTAGAAAAGTTGCTTCACCAAACTGTGATGATAGGCCGGATACGTCGGATATTGATTTACTGGTGATACACGGCATCAGCTTACCACCAAAAAAATATGGTGGTGATTATATCGATCAATTATTTAGCAATACATTAGATAAGAATGAACATCCTTATTTCGCTGATATACATCATTTACGTGTTTCTTCTCACTTGCTTATTAATCGGCAAGGAGGACTGACTCAATATGTGCCTTTTATAAAACGTGCATGGCATGCGGGCGAGTCTTCATTTTGCGGACGTGAACAGTGTAATGATTTTGCTATTGGCATTGAACTGGAAGGTTGTGATGATGAAGCGTACTCTGCTGCGCAATATAAAACACTGGCAGAAGTGACAGATTTACTCTGCCAGCGCTGGCAGAAGATCACAAAAGATCGTATTGTTGGACACAGTGATATTGCGCCGGGAAGGAAAACCGATCCGGGGCCAGCTTTTGATAAAGACTATTATTTTTCATTACTAACACTATGACGCTGATATTTATATTGATAGCACTGGGGCTGGATTTTTTTCTCGGTGGTCTGGAACGTTTCAGAAACTACAACTGGTTTACGAGACTGTTCTATTTTTTGGAAAAACGTCTAGGACATTACAAGATTTGGGACGGTTCATTTGGCTTGTTGCTGTTATTGGCTATTCCTGTCAGCGGTTTAATCATTATTGCCTGTGCTTTAAATCATTGGTCTGTCATTCTCGAAGGTGTATTAACCTTACTTATTTTAATCTATTGCCTGGCACCGGAAGCGTTAGATGATCGTCTCGATAACTTTATAAAGGCAATTGAAGAGGGTGATGCTGAAAATATTTCATCATTAAGTGATGAGTTAATTGATGTAAATGCGATCGATGATGAAGATGCGAATGAAAAAGCAGTCATTAAATCAGCATTAGTCGAAGCACATAAGCGTAGTTTTGCTGTTATTTTCTGGTTTCTTATTTTGGGTGCAGCGGGTGCTTTACTGTATAGACTTGTTAATGAAATTAATGATGAATTTCAAGACATACGCGGTGGTTTTGCAGACAGTGCAAATATTCTATTAAATATTCTCGAGTGGCCATCAAGCAGAATTATGATTATTGCCATGGCATTGGCAGGCAGTTTAAGTCATGTTTTTTCCGGCTGGAAAAAATCGGAACACCTTTCACTGGATGTAAACAATGATGTGATAATCAAAGCGGGTCTCGGTGCTTTGCAATATATGCCTGAAGCTGATGTGCCGGATAGAGAAAAGTCTTACTGGATTGATGAATTGAAAGCGTTAATCAATAGAACCTTGATTATATGTCTTGCAGTATTAGGTATTATGACGCTATCAGGAAAACTCGGCTAAGCTAAAGCTGCTTTATAAGTATTTATATAATTCTCGATACGCTCAAACCGATAACCATTGTCATCGTGTATTAATACACAATCGTCTTCATACCAGTCGCCTAATACAATGCGTTTTGCATTAACTCCTTCAGTATTGATGTCATGTATCGCTTGCCGATGTGTATGTCCATGAATCAATGTCTCAATATTAAACTTCTTTATTGTTTCAATGACCGTATGTTCTGTTACATCGATTATTGCAGCTGGTTTTTTTTGTACAGCATCAGCAGCATAACTTCGCACGTTACGTGCTATTTTTTTTCGCAAAGAATAAGGCATGATCGAATAAATCCATTTGATAAAAGGATGTGTAATAAAGCGTCGCCATTTCTGATATTTCACATCAGCTGTACAAAGCGTATCGCCGTGCATTAATAACACTTTCTTTTTACCCAGTGTTATTTCAGTTGGATCGCTGATTAATATACAGCCTGTTTCTTTGGCAAACTCATTATTTAAATGAAAGTCTCGATTACCGCACATGATAAACAGTTGCGTATTGGTATGGTTTGAGAAGTCGCGCAATGCACTAATAATTTCCGGGTTAGGCGAGAGTGTGTCATCGACGCCAATCCAGAAATCTTCATACAGATCTCCGAGTATATAAAGTGCATCTGCTTTTCTGGCCGGCTCGGCCAGAAAAGCTTTGAACAAAGTCAGTTTATCCGGCCTCTGATGACTGAGATGTAAATCAGAAACGAATAGCGTAGTCATGTTAATTAATCATCATTATCATTAAAAATTATTCTTCATCAGCAAGCATTTCTGCCTTTTCAATTGTAATGATTTCTTCAGGGACATCCTGATGTCCGTTTTTTGTCGTGGTAGTTTTTTCTTCAATCTGGTTAACAACTTCAATACCTTCGATGACTTTACCGAAAACACAGTAACCCCAGCCGTCCTGCGTCTCAGCAGTAAAATCGAGAAAACCATTATCGCTAGTGTTAATAAAAAATTGCGCTGAAGCTGAGTGTGGATCGCCGGTTCTCGCCATTGCAACGGAACCGTATTCATTTTTTAGACCGTTATTTGCTTCATTCTTAACCGGTTCATTGGTTGGCTTGGAATTCATTTCGCTATCCATGCCGCCGCCCTGAATCATGAAGTCTTCTATAACACGGTGCAAAATCGTGCCTTCATAATGGCCACTTTCGACATAAGAGACGAAGTTTTCAACCGTTTTTGGTGCTTTTTCATGATTAAGTTCGATAGTAATAGGGCCGAGTGTTGTCGCTAATTGCACCTTCATAATGCTTCTCCAAGAAAATAGTTTGAAATTGAGTAGAAAATCTGATGATTATGCCCGTGACAGACTGTTCCTGACAAATTCCTTTTGTCGCATTAACGCCTTTCGGATAAGATTCGCGCGTTATTTACAGGATGTAATGTATGTCGCGAGAGGACAGGAGTCCGTAGCGACCAAATTCATTAAAAAAAGAAGAAGATCACGTGTTAAAAATTTACAACAGCTTAAGCAGACAAAAAGAAGAATTTAAACCTATCGAAGCCGGTAAGGTGAGTATGTATGTTTGCGGCATGACAGTATATGACTTATGCCATGTTGGGCATGCACGTGTCATGGTCGTTTTCGATATGGTTGCGCGCCATTTACGTAATATTGGTTTTGATGTGACCTATGTGCGTAACATTACCGATATTGACGACAAGATTATCAATCGCGCCAATGAAAATAATGAAACGATTACCGAACTAACCGAACGATTCATTGATGCGATGAATGAAGATTCTGATGCGCTTGGTGTTGTGCGTCCCGATGTCGAACCCAAAGCAACCGAACACATGCAACAAATCATCGACATGATTTCTAATTTAATTGATAAGAAACATGCTTATGTTGGCAGTAATAACGATGTCTATTTTGATGTCAGTTCGTTTGATAACTACGGCAAGTTATCCGGTAAGAACACCGAAGAGCTGCGCGCAGGCGAACGCGTCGAAGTACAAACGGAAAAAGACGATCCCTTAGACTTTGTATTGTGGAAGTCAGCAAAGCCGGAAGAACCCAGTTGGGAATCACCTTGGGGCAATGGACGTCCAGGTTGGCATATCGAATGTTCAGCAATGTCGACACATTGCCTAGGTAATCATTTTGATATTCATGGTGGTGGTCAGGACTTACAATTCCCGCATCATGAAAATGAAATAGCACAATCAGTCTGCTCAACCGATGCCGCCTTTGCCAATGTCTGGATGCATAATGGATTTGTTCGTATTGACGAAGAGAAAATGTCTAAATCACTCGGCAACTTCTTTACCGTCAGAGAAGTACTAAAAGACTACCAACCGGAAGTGATTCGTTTTTTTATTCTCTCGAGCCATTATCGTAGCCCGTTGAATTATTCGATTGATAACCTCGAAGAAGCGAAAGCGGCGTTAACCGGTTTATATACCGCATTAAGAGATGCGCAGGTTTCTGATGACGTAGAACTATTAGAAAAGTATGTCGAAGAATTTAAGTGAATTATCAGGTAGAATCACCGATGAAAGAATTACTATCAGTAGATGCC
>JBELBG010000138.1:0-4786 GCA_042095435.1 Thiotrichaceae bacterium
TAAAAGTAACAATGATAATGGCAATTTTTGCTTTTTTATTCATAGCGATTAATTACGACGTAATCGATCTCTTGCTGATATAGGCGTTGGGTATCGCATAACAATAATGTATGACGAAACAATAAAGGTGATTAATGTCGCCAATTGAATTAAATATGATGTCCTGTCATCAATAAAGCCGGATTGAACAGCGAGTACTGCGATTAATAAGGAGAACTCGCTGATCTGCCCTAGCCTGAAACCGGTTTCGAACTACACGCACTTTTTCTCACCCTGATTCATCAGCAACCAGCCAAAAACCAATGGTTTAAACACAAGCACCATTGCAGCAAGGAGTGCTGCCGGAATAATAATGTCATTAACAACAGATAAATTAAAACCTGCTCCTAATGAAAAGAAAAAGATGATTAAAAAGAAATCTCTTAACGGTTTTAGGCTTTCTGTTATAAACAAAGCAATCGGACTGGATGCTAATGTGACACCCGCAATAAAGGCACCGATTTCATGAGACAAGCCGACATAATGTGCCAGTTCTGCAACACCAAGACACCAGCCAATCGCTAATAAAAAGATATATTCATGAATCGTGTCAAAGCGTGCAATTAGCTTCATGATGACATAGCGCTCTATAACGTAAGCAAAAGCAATCAATAGCGGCAAGTAAATTAGTTGCATTGCGATATCTGCGACCAGGTTTCCACCTTTGCCATAACCTTGTAGTAACAGCAGAATAATAATTGCGATTAAATCTTGTATTAACAACACACTGATAATAATTTGTCCGGTGTGTCTATGATGTAGTGTTGTCGTAGGTAATAATTTCAAGCCGATAATGGTACTGGAGAACATCATCACTGCACCAATTAACATGGCTTGTAAGGTTTCATAACCAAATACAAAACCTATGGCGAAACCAAACAAGGCAAAGATTGCAGAACTGCTTAAGGTAACAACGACAGCTTCTCTTAACATTTGCCATAATTGTTGCGGCAACAGATCCAGGCCAAGTAAAAACAGTAAAAATATGATGCCTATCTTGGAAATTCCTTCAATCAATTCATGATCGGTAACGAATTCCAGACCATAAGGGCCAAGCAATAACCCTAACGCAATATACGCAACAATCATTGCTTGTCGCGCATATAAAGCCAGCGTTGCAAATACAGCAGCGCCAGTAAAAATTAAAAAGATTGAAAACTCTATTGACTGTTCAGCCATTATTTCTTGTTTCCTATGTTTTCCATTTTATGACTTATTTCCTAAACTGTTTCTTTATACTTATCCCAGATTTTATCCATCCGCTTTACCGAAATCGGTATTTTTGTTTTTAATTCTTGTGTAAACAAGGATATGCGCAGCTCTTCTACCGTCCATCGGTATTCATACAACGATGTCGTAAAACTATCTGTTTCATAAGCATTATCTACTAATTTCTTGATTCTACGCCAGTGTTCTTGAATAAGCTGCGTATTTTGTTTGTCTTTATGCGCTCCACCGTCCAGTTTTTCAATGCGTTTTAATATTGATCCGAGATAACGTGGGTATTGTTGCAGGTATTTATACGGCACATCATTAATAAACCCAGCAAAAATTAAATACTCCATTTGCTCTTCTATATCGCGGCACGCACCAATATGTTTCACAACACCCGCATCTGATAACCTGGAATACACCTTTATTTGCTTACCCAGTATTGTTTCTAGCAAGATACAAACCTTTTCTGCATTCATTAACAGATTTTGTTTGTTTTCTGATAACGTGGCGAAAAAATGATCCTGTTTGCGTATCGCTTCATCTTCATAAAGAAAGGTTTCATCAATGGAAAGATTAACGATTTCATTAATCAATTCGTCTTTTGAACCAATATTGCTATACATTAATGCCAACTTTTCTATACCGCGAAGATTCTTTCGTATGTATTTAATGTCTTTTGTTAATTCATGTTTGAATAATTCTCGCAAGCCATAGCGTAAATAATAGTCCGCACTTTCCCTGGTTTCGAAAGCATGTCTATAGACCTTACCCTCTTCTTCAATTAAAGACGGATAAACAACTATCACATCATTATTAATGTTCATTTCCTGTTTAATCGGTAACTCTCCAAAGTCCCATTTTGTAACTTCTTTTGTACCAAACGCCTTGTCATAAAGTTCAGTAAAAGCATCATCCGCTTCATTGGCAAATTCTTCTTTTAGTAAAGTAATATCTTTGCCTGTGCCGAGCAATTCATTATCAGCATCGATAATTCTAAAATTCATCTTTAAATGTTCAGGCAAAACCGTTTCCGGCCAATCATTCTCTTTAATATCAACAGAACGGGTTTTAAATAAATACGCGGATAAATTTTGCTTTAACGAAACCGATCGGTTTGTAATATTTCGTGCACATTCTGCTGCAGTTTGCGGAATAGGTACTATCTTGGTTCTTATTTGCTTTGGTAAGGAGCGCAACAAGACAACAATTTTTTCTTCAATCAAACCTGGAACAAGATAATCCATTTGTTGTTCATCAAACTGTTTTAATACCGCAACAGGCACATCAATATTTAACCCGTCATCTTCTTTGCCGGGTTCAAATTTATATTCAACAGGAATACTAATGCCTTTTGATTGAATCGTATCAGGGAACAAGTTTTCAGTTACATATTCCGCTTCGTGACTCATGATACTTTCTTTATCAAGAAACAAGTTTTGCTTCTGATCTTTATCAAGCTTCTTTACCCATACCGCGAAAGATTGTCCATCATAAACATCAACAGGCAAGGCTTTATCGTAAAACGAATAAATCACTTCTTCGTCAACAATATCAGGCCTTCTGGATTTCTTTTCTAACTCTCTAACTTCATTAATAACGTTATTATTGTGTTTATAGAAATCTGCGGATGATTCAAAATCACCATCCACTAAGGCATTGCGAATAAACAAAGCTTTTGATTCCGCCGGATTAACACGACCATAGTTGACGCGTTTCCCTACCACTAATGTCATGCCATATAAACTGATTTTTTCCAACGCTACGACGCGTGCGCTTTTGCTTTCCCAATGTGCATCAGAATAATTGTATTTTAATAAGTGCGCTGCGGTGCTAATGAGCCACTGTGATTCGATACGCCCGACACAACGCGCATATAAGCGCGTTGTTTCAACCAATTCTGCGGCTACCAGCCACTTTGGTTTTTTATCAAACTGTGCTGAACCGGGAAATATATTCAGTTTTACATCTCTTGCGCCTGTGTACTCATGCTTATCGGATAAAAATGCAACATGACTTGGCATGCCGGTTAATATGGCGTAATGAATATTTTGATAACTTGCTGATTGGCTGTTAATGACGAATTTCATTTCTGTACAGACATGACGCAGTTGCCGATGTATGTCTATCCATTCGCGTATACGCGTATAAGACAGAAAGTTTGTCTGGCATAACTTTCTTAACTTATTCTGCGATAATTTTTTTGCCTGCTTTTGATAAAAATGCCATAAGTTTACAAACGATAAAAAGTCCGAGTTTTCATCATCAAACGGCTCATGCGCTTTATCGGCTTTTTCCTGTTTATCAAGGGGGCGTTCTTTTGGAGTTTGTATACTGAATGCACCAACAATAATTAGCATTTCATTAAGACAGTTAAACTCATTCGCGGCTAATAATAATCTTGCATGTCGTGGATCGACTGGAAACCTTGCCAGCTTACGCCCTATAGACGTCAATTTGTTATTCTCATCCAGCGCATTTATTTCCTGCAAGATACGCATACCATCATTGATTAACTTTCTTTCCGGGGGATTAATAAAGGGATAACTTTCTATATCACCAATATTCAAGGTTTTCATTTGCAGGATAACGGAAGCCAGATTAGTTCTTAATATTTCCGGTTGTGTAAATTCTGTACGAGATAAAAAGTCTTTTTCGCTATACAAACGGATACAAATACCATCGCTGGTACGACCGCAACGACCTTTGCGTTGATTTGCTGCTGCTTGCGATATTTTTTCTATTGGTAATCGTTGTACTTTACTTTTATAACTATAGCGACTGATACGCACCATGCCGCTATCAATGACGTAACGAATACCAGGAATGGTTAACGATGTTTCTGCAACATTCGTAGCTAAAACAATATGCCGACGGTTATGTGGCGCAAAAATTTTATTTTGCCGTGATGAACTTAATCGTGCATAAAGCGGCAATACATCCGTATCACGTAAGTTTTGTTTTCGTAAAAACTTATCGATCTCATATATTTCACCTTCACCTTCAAGAAAGATAAGAATATCGCCCATATCAAACGAGGCCAGTTCGTGTATCGCATCGAGTATTGCTTGTTCACGCCCTCTTTCCTCGCCTTCAGCCTCATCATCTTCACCCTCATCTTCAATAGGCCGATACAACACATCCACCGGATAGGTTCGTCCTGATACTTCTATCACCGGCGCGTTATTAAAATGTTGCGAAAAACGTTCAACATCAATGGTTGCAGAGGTAATAATGATTTTTAGGTCAGGTCGTTTCGGTAACAGTTGCTTTAAATAGCCCAAAATGAAATCAATATTCAAGCTGCGCTCATGTGCTTCATCAATAATGAGTGTATCGTATTGATTTAAAAATCGATCTTGCTGTAATTCGGCAAGCAAGATACCGTCGGTCATGAGTTTGATATAAGAATCTTTATTGCTGATATCTTGATGCCGTATTTTGTAACCGATATGCGAGCCTAAATCGGAATTCAATTCGTCAGCGATGCGCCTAGCAACTGTCTTTGCTGCAATCCTTCTCGGTTGCGTGTGTC
>JBELBG010000139.1:0-4781 GCA_042095435.1 Thiotrichaceae bacterium
TCCTTGTCGCCTACTTTCACCAGTAAGGTTTGTTACTGTAGTTATAGCACCGAATACAGTGTTAATTTCATTTTCTAATCTTGCATTGAAATAAGATGCTGCGATATTTACCCTTCCACTTAAGAGTGATTGCTCAAACCCAAACTCCCACTCTTTACTAGTTTCAGGTTTTAAGGCTGGGTTTCCAACAAACATTCCTGGGAAGAAGCCAAACATTTCTGTAAAAGTTGGTCTTTTAAAGCCTGTCGCATAGCTTGTATGTAGACGAGCATCTGTTTCTATAATTTTATATGCGGCAGTTGTTCGATAGGTTACTTCATCATTAAATTTAGAATTATCATCTTTACGAACACTGGCTGAAAGAAAGAGTCTTTTCCATAAATTTGCCCTATATCCAAGAACATACCCCATAGTTTCAGCATCTTGTTTTTGATTGGGATCGCCAAAACCGATTGGCCCGCTCTGTGTAAACAGATCTTTTTCATAATCAAGTGCCAGGGTAAATGTATTTATTAAGTCGAGTGAGTCGCTTAAGTCATAATATAAATTTGTTTGATAACCAAATTTGATTTTTTTTCCTTGCGTGCTGCTAGTTTCTGTTCCTGACGTAAAATTATCATTTTCTGTACTGGTAAAAAAAGTCTCTAATTTATGCTCCCATGCATTATCGAATAAATTAAGTTTAGTTATAGCACCTATATAGTCTCGACTTATTTCAGATATAGAGTCAGTATCAATCGGCAAACCAGTTACAGCGCTTGTATTAGAATCGGTTTCATTTTCAGCTTCAACATGTCTGGCAGTAACACTTATTGACAGGTTTTTTATTGGTTTTAAATTCCCATTGAATGATAACGTTCCATTTTCATAACGGTCATCTTCATTTCCTTGGCGTGAAATATTATTTCCAGCAGTACTAATATGTGATCCAGCGACATTATAGTTATACCGTTTGCCACTTCCAGAAATACTGCCTCCACCATGAAAAGTTCCAAAAGAACCTGCTTCAGAAAACGCAGATATTGATAGTGCTTCTTTCCCTTTTTTAGTAATAATATTAACCACGCCTGCCATTGCGTCACTACCATATAAAGCACTTTGTGGCCCTCTAACAATCTCTATTCGCTCTATATTTGTAGTGAGTAGGTTTGAAAAATCAAATTCATCTCCGCTAGCTATATCATTTGCTTCGATTCCATCAATTAAAACTAAAAGTTGATTCGCTTCAGAACCTCTTACACGTACTTGTGTCTGGCTTCCTCTCACACCAGAACGACTTACACTGAAACCAGGTACAGCACGTAATAATTCATGGACAAATATTGACTGTCTTTTTTCAATCTTTTCTTTAGTAATTATTGTGTAAGAACTGCCTATTTCATCAATTGATATAGGTGTATGTGAAGCAGTAACAATCATTTCATTATACTCAGGAATTTCTTCTGCCAATATATGAGACGAAAGTGTGATAAGCGTAAAAAAACAACTTAGTAAAAGTTTTAAATGTAACATTCAGATATAACTCCCCATGGTGCCCGCCGCACCGGATAAATGATATAAAACTGGGGAAACAGAATGGCATCAGAACAGAAGCAAAAGATTTTGAATCTGTATAAAATACCTTCACAGCCTCCCGCAGCGTGGTTTATAAATATCAGGCCGGTCTCCGGGCTCATGAGGGATAAAAATATCGGTTTATTCGCCTTCCCATGTTTTGAAGTGCAACACAGTGGCGGATGAATAAACACAAACTCATTTACCGTTGCGGGGGCAGCGTCGGAATTGTTTTAAAAAACGCACCGACTTCCCGTTTAACATAACTGCAAAGCAGTTAGCACCTAATACTTTCAATCGCGGAGAATACTGTCTATCCTATACATGTCAAACTAAAAATTGACATAATCGCAAATTAAACAAAAAAATATAATAAATCCAAGTAGTTAATAAGATAAAGCTAGAATAATCAGAATAATAAGAATAACTGTTCAATAAACACGTCTGAGAGAAACTCTGAAAATGATTGAATTACTGTCTAAGAAACATATTGTTGCGAAAGAAGGTTTTAATCGTTGGCTCATTGCTCCTGCAGCACTAGGTATTCACTTATGCATAGGTTCTGTTTATGCGTGGAGTCTTTTCAACCCCTCCTTAATCAAAGTCCTTGGAGTAGTAACAAGCGCCGCAGATGACTGGTCTTTAAAAAGTGTTGTCTGGATTTTTACTGTAGCAATTGTCTTTCTTGGTTTATCTGCTGCTGTAGCCGGGAAATGGCTGGAAAAAGTTGGGCCACGAATGGTAGGCACCGTGGCTGCCTGTTGTTGGGGAGGCGGCTTTATAGTTGGTGGCTTTGGTATTCTTACAGGGCAATTATGGCTACTGTATCTTGGTTATGGTGTCATTGGTGGTTGCGGTCTCGGTCTCGGTTATGTTTCCCCTGTTAGCACATTAATACGCTGGTTCCCGGATCGGCGTGGCATGGCAACAGGTATCGCTATCATGGGTTTTGGCGGCGGCGCCATGATTGCAAAGTTCATGATCGAACCTTTTATCAAATTATTTTATAAGGCACCAGATTATCTGGGCACGATTGATAGCGTTTCCTTAACAACAGATGAAACAGGAAGGCGCCTCGCAGAAATTGCCGGTAATTTACAGGAAGTGGTTATTGTCGGGGCTAACGATGTAGCCAATATGCTCGTTCCCGGACCTGAAGGCGTTTACGTTGTTGGTACGGGTACGGTTGGTGTCGCTCAAGCGTTCTTCACATTAGGTGCAATTTACTTTGCCATTATGTTATGTGCCGCTTTTGGTTATCGTGTGCCGCGCGAAGGCTGGAAACCGGATGGTTGGGAGCCGCCATCAAAAGATAAACAACATGCTATGGTCTCGCAGCATAGTGTTCATATTGATGAAGCACTAAAAACGCCGCAGTTTTATCAGCTTTGGGTCGTTCTCTGTTTTAACGTAACAGCAGGCATTGGTGTATTAGCTGTTGCTAAGACAATGATTAATGAAATCTTTGGAAGCAGTCTGCCGGATATTGTTGACTTTGGCTTTGCCTCAACCTACGTTCTTATGATCAGTGTCTTTAATATGTGTGGCCGAATTGTCTGGGCCAGCGCATCTGATTATTTAGGCCGTCGTAATACCTATTGGATCTTTTTTACATTGGGCATTATTTTATATTGCTCCATTCCTTATACAGCACAACAAGCCAGCATTAATCCTTCGGTAGTTTGGTTAGTTTATTTCTATGCTGCAACAATGATTATTTTTACAATGTATGGTGGTGGTTTCGCTACGATACCAGCCTATCTAGCCGATATATTTGGTACTAAGTATGTAGGCGGTATTCATGGGCGTTTATTGACTGCTTGGGCCAGTGCCGGCGTGTTTGGACCTTTAGCAATTACATCTTTAAGAGAAATTTCTGTAAATAATGCGATCAATGATTTAGTAGAAAAAATTGATCCCGCTGCTTTCCAGACAAAATTTGGCGCTGGAATTGAACAGTTGGAGCAGCTCGTTGCCGCCAAAACAGTCACCATCAGTAAACTAATGGAAATTGCACCTGCAGGTACGGTTGATCCGACATCCAGTTTATACAATACGACTATGTATTTGATGGCGGTATTGTTATTTGTAGCACTTATATCGAATGCATTAATGCGACCTGTTAACCCCAAGCATCACATGAAAGAATAACGGAGAGTGACTATGTCCCTATCTTTTAATAACGCGACAGAAGTTTTTATCTTTATTATTTTATGTTCGATTTATGTTTGTAGCATACTCTGGATTTATGGCGATTCAGCGACGCGTGATATGGGTATTAAAGGCGCTATTTTGCCTCTCATTTTTGTTATAGCCGCTGCGCTGACCCTGACACAGAACATGAGTTGGACATTGATTGTATGGCCTATCGGTTATGCACTCTGGTTTTTTCTGCGCCCTGCTAAATCTCACGTTATTACAGAATGAATTTAACTTTCAGGCAATTGCTTGGAATAGCTCTATTCATCATCTATAATACGCGACTTTCAAATATGCTCTGAGGGGCGCTGCGACAACAATATTGTTGCCAGGCTCAGAGTCTTCACCAATAACCGCGCTCGCTTAAAGATAGAAACTAAGCGAAATGACGGGCAGAACAGAACAAATAACATCCTTAATTAAAGAACGTATTCTCGTGCTCGATGGCGGCATGGGTACGATGATTCAGTCTTATATGCTGGAGGAAGAAGATTATCGTGGTCAACGATTTGCCAATCACTCATGTGATGTCAAAGGCAATAATGATCTGCTGACATTAACGCGCCCGGACATAATTAAAGCGATTCACAAAGCCTATTTTGAAGCCGGTGCTGATATTGTCGAAACCAATACTTTCAATGGCACATCCATCGCGATGGCCGATTATGAGATGGAAGACCTTGTTTACGAACTCAATCAACAAGGGGCCTTGATTGCGCGAGAAGTGGCTGACGAACTCACTGAACAAAACCCAGCTAAACCGCGTTTTGTTGCCGGTGTTCTCGGCCCGACAAACCGAACCTGCTCTATTTCGCCAGATGTAAACAATCCCGGCTATCGAAATATTACCTATATGGAACTGGTCGAGGCCTATACCGAGGCAATTCGTGGCTTGGTTGACGGTGGCTCTGACTTCTTATTGGTTGAAACCATATTTGATACGCTAAATGCAAAAGCAGCCCTATTTGCCATTGATCAATATTTTGAAGAACACGATATTCGTTTACCAATTATGATTTCAGGAACGA
>JBELBG010000140.1:0-4738 GCA_042095435.1 Thiotrichaceae bacterium
ATCCCCGTCTACTTCGGTATGCACTTCAGTAAGATATAAACGAGAAATTTTATCTATAACCAATTTATATATTTCTGCACCACCGGTAATCATGACTTCTTCGATGGCTTTGCAATGTTCAAAGATTTCTTCCATGCTATGTAATACGGTACAGCCTTCTGCTTTATAAGACGCATCTCTCGTTAAAATAATATTCTCTCTTCCGGGAAGTGGTCGACCGATGGACTCATGCGTTTTGCGCCCCATGATGATAGGCTTGCCCATGGTTACTTTTTTAAAGTGTTTCAGATCTTCCGAGATATGCCACGGTAAGGCATCGCCTTTGCCAATAACACGGCTCCTGTCCATAGCGACAATGATTGATAGCTTCATAGAATAATAATTATGCGTCGTAGCTCTCAACTTCCTGTTTTAGCAAGTCAAGCAATCCATCGATTCCGTAATTTTTTATCGTCGCGTTATATTCATTTCGATAGCTTTGTACCAGACTTAAAGCCTCAATAACAAAGTCATAGGCATACCAGATATCAACAAAACGTTTCATTCGGTATGACAATGGAATTTCAACATCGCTTTCATCTCTGAGAATAATAGTGTCGACGGTAGCATAACCGTCTCTATCTGAAGAGACGGAAATATATTCAACAACTTCACCAGCGTACTGATTCATACGTATCCAATAAGTATTAATTAATATTTGTTGAAATAAAACAGTAAATTCCTGTTGTTGCTCTTTCGTTGCAGCTTTCCAGTTCGTCGCAAGTATACGGCGAGCCATATCTTTAAAATTAATCCGTGGCTCAATCAGATTTGTAATCAGTTCTTTTCTTTTTGCTTCATCAAGACTGGTATCCTGTAAAATCATTAACACTTGAGTAACTGTGTCTTTAACAATTTTACCTGGTTCTTCCTTATTCTATTCATCTGCATTAATTGAAAACGAAAAGAAACACAGAAATAAGCTTATTAAATAGATAACCCTTGGTTTCATAATTTCCCCTATATTAATTAAATAGCTATAGGAGCAGTAATTTTTTCGTGATACTGATAATTTGTTAATTCAAAATCCTCAAATACAAATTTAAAAATATCATTTACATCCGGGTTTAGTTTCATCTGCGGTAAGGGGTAAGGTTTACGCGATAATTGCGTATCAACCTGTTCCAAATGATTTGAATAAATATGCGCATCACCAAACGTATGTACAAAGTCGCCCACTTCCAAATCACAGACCTGAGCAATCATCATCATTAGTAAAGAATAGGATGCGATATTAAACGGTACACCAAGAAAGATGTCCGCACTACGTTGATAAAGCTGGCATGAAAGCTTTCCATCCGCAACATAAAACTGGAAAAAAGCATGGCAAGGCATTAATACCATTTTATCCAGCTCACCCACATTCCAGGCACTGACGATTAATCGTCGTGAATCGGGGTTCTGTTTTATTTGTTGAATGACATCGGTAATCTGATCAATCGTGCCCTTACCAGTATGCCATGAACGCCATTGCGCACCATAAACAGGGCCCAAATCACCGTTCTCATCTGCCCATTCATCCCAGATTGATACACCATTCTCCTTTAGGTATTTAATATTCGTATCACCCTGTAAAAACCAGAGTAGTTCGTAGATAATCGATTTGAGATGACATTGCTTGGTTGTCACCAGCGGGAAACCATCATTAAGATCAAAACGCATTTGATAGCCAAAGACACTGATTGTACCTGTGCCCGTGCGATCTTCTTTCTTAATGCCTTTTTCTTTGACGTGTTGTAGTAATTCTAAGTACTGATGCATTATTTTTTATAGGCAAGAATCATTAACAATAAACCAAATACTATCATAGGTAGCGACAACAACATGCCCATTGTGAACCAGTCAAAGGCAAGATAACCAATATGCTGATCAGGCACGCGAACAAACTCAACCATGAACCTGAAAATACCATAACCTAACAGAAATAATCCAGAGATAGCCTTGGCCGGCCTTGGTTTTGCAGAAAACCACCATAGAATGACAAATAAAACGACTCCTTCCAAAAAGGCCTCATAAAGTTGAGAAGGATGCCGGGCAATACCACCTGCGGCATGATCTGGAAAGATCATTGCCCACGGGGCATTACTGGGCGCGCCCCAAAGTTCACCATTAATAAAATTACCAATTCTGCCGCAGCCTAAACCCACCGGCACAACCGGCGCGATAAAATCCGTTACTTTAAAGAAAGAAGTGTTTGTTTTTCTTGCAAAAAACAAGACTGCGATAAGCACACCAATCAGGCCACCATGAAAAGACATACCGCCTTTTTGGATATAGAAAACCTCTATCGGGTGTTGTAAATAATAAGAGAAATTATAAAACAGTACCGAACCCAATCGCCCACCAACAATAATACCGAGCATGGCATAGAAAATAAGATCAGAAATTTGCTCATCATTGAAGTGCCAGAATTCCTGCTTGCCACGGTATCGTAGTAATAACCAGGCTACGAGAATCCCAACAACATAAGTAATGCCATACCAATGTATTTTGATGAAGCCTATATCCAAGGCAACTGGATTAATGTTTGGATAATTGATCAAAGTAAGTCAACTCTAACAAATTAAATTCTTAATAAAATAAACTATTTAGAGAGCAATAATGTAAAAAAATTACTCAAGTAATCCCGATTGATGCCGATTAAAGGATTATTGGACTATACCTCATAAAAAAATAATGGCGAATTTACAATATGACAGGTCGACAGACACTTTCAAACGTTAGGGTAGAAATTCAGAAAATCGATTACTTACCGCCGATGCCATCAATAGCTCAGGAGATACTGATTGCTTCTAATGACGACAGCAGCGATATGGATGATATTGCCAGAATTATAAAAAAAGATCCCGGACTAACAGCAAAAATACTCGGTATGGCCAATTCTGCATTTTTTGGCTTTGGTCGCAATGTCATAACGATTGAAGAAGCCATAATTAATGTGCTTGGCCTTGATTTAGTCAAAGGCTTTGCGCTAAGTCTGGCGATGAGCCGTATTTTCGACGTGGATAGATGTAGCAGTTTTGATATAAACCGTTACTGGTGCAGTGCCTTTCTTACCGCTGAACTCGCAAGCGGGTTTACAAATCATGTCGATAAAAAACAAAATTTAGATCCGAACCAACTGTATTTATATGGTTTATTACACAATATAGGCATTCTGGTATTGGTTAATCGTTTCCCAAATATTATGTCTGAATTATTTACGGGAGCGTTAACGGATAGAGAAAAAAGTCTAATTGAATATGAAAAAGAAACTATCGACTTTAATCATCATAATGCAGGTGCATGGCTAGCAGAAAAGTGGAAATTACCCTATGAAATTATCGATGTCATCGAACATCACCATGATTTGGGCTATCAACAAAGAAATACTAGCCTTGTTATTTTAATTGGATATTGTTCCAGAATTTCTCGTCAATGGCTGCTTGATACACAATTCATGCAATTGTTGAATTCCTTATCCGGCATCAGAATCATAACAAACGTAGGTAATCAGCAAATCGATAAAAACAGCTTTATTGATTTATCAATGCGCACCATTATAGAAAACCTCGAAGTTGAAGAAGTTTTTTTATACCTGCTTGAAGATACGTCGTTGAATTGTGTTGCCAGTTTAAGCTGGGAACAGTTTATGAAAAACGAGTCATCCCTGCACAGCGAGAATACTCATATTTGCTAACTGAAAGCATTATTGGAAAAACAGCAACAAATAAAAAAGTTATTAACGTACAGAACGTTGAAACTTCTGATGAGCAACTGATTCGATACGAATCGAAAGAAAATATTACTGGTTCAATAATATGCGTCCCTATATTAGTTAGTAATGCCGTATTTGGTGTAATCGAATTAACGCATCCTGATATTGAACATTTTAAAACATGGCAAGAACATTCCATTGTTATCTATGCTGATTTGATCGGTATGATGTTAAATAATATTAATCTGATAACAAATATGCAAAGTATTGTTGATGATCGTACTGAGGAACTTCGTCACTCTCTCGAAGAATCCGAAAGGTTAAGAGTACGCTACGAAGAAATGTCCGTTATAGATCATCTGACAAAAATTTATAACCGGCATTATTTATTCACTGAAGTCGCATCAAGCCTGGCAAGAGCAAAGCGCTATACCCAACCATTTAGCCTGTTACTCATGGATCTGGATCACTTTAAACGAGTTAATGATGTCTTCGGTCATGAATGTGGAGATAAAGTACTTATCAACGTTTCTAATATATTATCTCAGTTCACACGTGATGGAGACACGCTTGCCCGTATTGGCGGAGAAGAGTTTGTACTCGCTTTACCAGAGACTAATGGTGAGGGCGCTATTAAACTAGCTGAACGAATTAGGAAAACAATCGAAGACTATTCATGGAAATGCGAGGAGAAACCGATGGATATCAAAATTAGCATTGGTCTTGCGACATTGGAAGATTGTAACGATGATGAAATTTATGAAGAGAATATTCAGGTAAGCGACATCCTAAGAAAAGCCGATCTTGCTTTATATAATGTAAAACGACACGGTCGAAATAGTGTTAAATCGTTTTCTGAAATCCCATGATCGATACCTGATCACACTCCTTCTACTTGGCATTCAACTTTTTAGTCAACTACTCCAGCTCCCGACTAAATTAGTTTTAGTACTCCGTTCAACTTGATAAAAAAAACAAGAATTATGAATCGAATTACGGGAT
>JBELBG010000141.1:0-4734 GCA_042095435.1 Thiotrichaceae bacterium
TCATTTTTTGCCTCTTCATTATGAAAGCTTTTTAAAACTTCTTCCTTGAGTAAATGCAGGGATTATGCCAAATATATATCTATCTGATTTATAAATAATTATTCACATATAGCTCATGTTATTTATTAATAAAATGATGACTTATCAACAGTAGTGTCGATATTTCAACAATTTATAATCATCTATTTCTATAATCATGGATTTCTATATGCTAACTTTGCATAAAAACTATTTAGATGAATAATCAGTCAAAAAGATAAACCCGTTATTAGCAGTTTTTCCGAAATCTCAAATTTATATGCCTGAATTACCAAAAATTATTCTAATAAAGATATCGATTATTTTTACTGTATTTTTTATTTTTCTTTGTGCTGCAACGGGCATTATCGAAATTACGATTAGTCAAAACCCAATCTTCAGTATCAACAGCAAGTTATTCAGTCATGGTGGAAAATATAATCTCGTATTAAATAATATATTTTCATCGAAAGAATTTAATTTCCTGGTTGTATCAGGTTTACTACTTACTTTTTCGCTACCTTTACTTGCGCCACTAAAAGCACTCTTATTAACACTGGGGTTATTATTAATTACTTTTATACTTTCCAGTTTCAGTACAAATATTGGTTTAATTCCTATTGAATATTGTATTCTGACTATTCTGGTTACTTATATTGTTAATGTACTAATTAGTTATGTTATTGAAATACATTCTAAACAAATGTTAATAGATTCATTCGGTCAATATATACCGCCTCATCTGGTTAATGAGTTAAGCCGCTCTTCAAATGAACTCTCTTTAGAAGGGGAATCACGTACATTAACGGTGTTCTTTTGTGACTTACTTAGCTTTACTAGTATTTCAGAACAATTAAATCCAAAACAATTAAATAAATTACTCAATGAATACTTCACTGCCATGTCTGAAATTTTATTCAAACATGGCGCGACTATAGACAAGTACATTGGTGATGCAATTATGGCATTCTGGAATGCGCCAACCACACAGGAAGCGCATGCTCAACGATCCGTTGAAGCTGCGCTTGAAATGAATAAAGCAATACTAGTTCTCGAACAGGAGTTTATCGCGCGTGGTTGGCCAGGCCCCAAAATGGGAATGGGCATTAATACCGGTCGAGCCAATGTTGGCAATATAGGCTCAAAATACCGAATGACTTATACCGCTATTGGCGATGCAGTTAATCTTGCTTCGCGTATAGAGGGACTAACTAGAATATATCGCGTTCCAATCATTATTAGCGAACATACGCATAATGAGCTTAATGGTATATGTTGCCGAGAATTGGATCAGGTTAAAGTTAAAGGTAAAAAGCAATTGACTCGAATTTTTCAACCTTTATGTAGAAACGATGAAGTCGATACAAAATTAAAAGAAAAACTGATTCTGCATGAACAGGCTATGCAGCTCTATTATGATAAGAAGTTCAAAAATACCAGTCGTTTATTTCGAGAATTATACGAATCAGACAAAACGGACAAATATTACAAAGCAATGGTAATAAAAATTATGGAAGAGCAAGGTTATCAAGGTTAATAACTATTGCTCTGCTTGTCGTTGTTTAATTTCTTCAAGTCTCTGACCCAGAAAGCGTCTTTGATGCGCATCATTTAATTCACCGCTTTCCAATAGTCCGCCAATCAAGACCTTTGCGCTTTCCAGTTCACCCATATCTTCAAGAATGAAAACTTCCATCTGCTTGGCCCAGAACGGCACATACTCAGCTTTTGCATACTGCCGTAGTAAATTCGCACATGCCAATGCCAAATCAATATCCTTAAGCCTGTGCTTAGCCATATACACAGCATGCGCCATTGAGGCCCAACGTTCATCAGGGCTTTCTAGAAATTTGTTAGAGACAAAATCAATCATTTTCCTTTGCTTTTCTTCGTCCTTTACTTCGGCATAAAAACGAATTGCAGCTAATAATGGGTATTGTGTTTTACTATCAAGCTTTAATACTAAATCCAGCCATTCAATAACACGTTCATAATTTAATTCTTTCAATGAAATACTGAGTCCAGCCTGATTATCAAACGCTTGTAACCACAACATGGTTAATTTTGAAGCGGTAATAGCATCATCAAGGCTGAGTAATCGAAGATAATCTGGGCTTGTTACAGCCGGCAATTCACGCTTATCGGCATTTACTTCACTAAAATAATAATGCCAACTAATTTGCGTCAACAAACTAACAATAAGAATAATTAAGACTGATTTTGGAACAAATGAAATATTTCTTGTTTGTGTAAAAAGAAAACTCATCATATCCTTTTTATAATTCTTTTCGATATAAATCAAACAACGCTACACTGGACAACAGAACAACATAGATCAAAGTCTGTCCTATAACCGCATATATATCGGTCTTTATGTTGGATAAATAGATGATCCATTCCGTTTGGGTAAATTTATATAAATCGGGTATGACATAAGCGATTAAATCAACCAGGCTGGTGATAAACTTATAACTTATAGTGTTCGCCTCAAGAATAGGTGAATTGCCCATCAACTGGATAACATCAATTGTCCGTGATAAAAAATAAAAGGCCATAACCACACTAAATGAAATAGTAATGCTATTAAATGTAAACAAGGCTAAAAGACTAAAAGCAATAATAATTAATAATTCGCAGAATAAAGAGCCTGACCATATTGAAGACTCAGCAATAGGCGCATATAGAATTAAACAAAAAACCGATAAAAGTGAAATAAGTAAAGCAATAAAAGTAAATCCCAGAAACTTGCCAAAAAAGTAGGCTGAACGAGGTATAGGGCGTGAAAGCATCAACTCAAAACCTTTATCATTAAATTCTCGAACCATACTCGTTATAACAAATAAACTTATTGTAAAAACGCAGAACAGGCGTAATGAAAATGCTAGTATCGCTACTTGTGTTTGAGCACCTTCCGTAATTGCCAGTTCGCCAACAAATAGTGAAGTCAAAAAAAGCGTAAGGACACCGATGAGAATAAAGAAAAGAAACTTATCCCGAAATGCTTCCCAAATTGAATATTTGGCTATAGTAAGTAATGAATTATGATACATAATAATTAATGACAACTTATGCAAGAAAATTCAGCTTGAGCCTGCTTTCTTGGTTAAAATAACAAAAAGACTAACATCATAAGCGCATTTATGACCAGATTTATAAATAAAATAATGCAAAAAAGAGAGCTTATTACGCTTGCCTTGATGTTGGAGTTATTGCACCTGTCTATTTGGATTGATTTTGGCAGTATTATTTCCCGCTCATTCATGCTCAGTCACCTTGGTCTGTTTTTATTATGGCAACCCGTATGGCGTGGTGACGAAAAGCTTAGTATTGAAAATACCATACTGTTTTTTGCTTTTACTATTGCTTTAACCTACTGGCTAAATCTTTGGTTATTGTTTGCCTGGATAATTTTATTGATTGGTTTTATTGGCGGACGCGTCACTTTAGACAAGAAAGAAAGAACGATATACATCATTGCGATGGGTTTTCTGGTACTACAATTACTCTTTGCTATTGTGCCAATGCTGGCAAATATTAATATTGAAAGTGTACATTTATTTTATATATTGTTTCCTATATTGCCTTTATTAATTTTTATTTTCTCCAGAAACGAATCAACCTCACAAGTCCAAATGGTGGACTTTATTCATTCGATAACCACTTCAATGCTAACTAGCCTAGTCGCGCTAGGTAGCTTGCTTATTATGTTTATTAATGAAACGACCTACTTTACTGCATTGACTCAAACGTCTATTGCAATCGGGGGTTTTATTATTTGTATAAGTTGGCTGGTCACTTCGCAATCCAGATTTAATGGCATAACCCAACTCTGGTCTAGTTATATGTTGAATATAGGCACACCACTTGAGCAATGGTTAACAGAATTATCACGCTTTTCTCAACAAAAAACTGAACCTGAAGAATTTTTGAAAATTGCAATTAATGAACTGCTGACGCTATCCTGGATTAGCGGAATTCACTGGTCGAGCATAGGTTCAAAAGGTAAGGTTGGAGATGAAACAAAACATAATACACAGTTTAAGACTGATAACCTTACTATCGATATATTTACGAATACCACAATAGGCGGCGCACTGCATGTACATTGTAAATTACTCGTTCAATTGGTTGAAAACTTTTATATTGCAAAAATACGTGAGAAGGCATTAACGCAACAAACTCATTTAAAAGCTATTTATGAAACCGGCGCAAGAATTACACATGATATAAAAAATTTGCTTCAATCATTCCAGGCAATCACAAGCATCGTTACTCACGACTCAAGTGATGCAAGTTTCAATATTTCTCAACAAATTTTAAAAAAACAGTTGCCAAATTTAACGCAACGCTTGCAATTGGCATTGGATAAACTACAAACACCACAAGATCAGGATAGAGAGGAGGCTTATCTTAAAGACTGGTGGAATGATCTACAAAAAAGAAGTATTCATAACAAAATAAATTTTCAACATGAATGCCATGGCGATCCGACTATTCCAGTCGATCTATTCGATAGTGTTGTTGATAATTTACTGGAAAACATTCAGGTTAAACAAATTAATGAAGCAGACATAGATGTCACAATCACTCTTTATTGCAACGAAGATATTATTAGCATCACTGTTTGTGATTCCGGCAGCATGATTCCTGAAGAGATAGCCAAAGATCTACTATCCAATGTAATTAACTCTGATAATGGTTTAGGTATTGGCTTAT
>JBELBG010000142.1:0-4638 GCA_042095435.1 Thiotrichaceae bacterium
ATAAAGCAATGTGCGATCTCTTGGCCGCCATACTGATTTTTTTTGCACACTGATTAACAAAAAAGCCAGCGTCATCAACTTCATAAGCGGCACGACAATACTGGCAACAAAAACAATCAAGGCCAAACCATACATGCCCGCAACAATAAGGTGCATCACACCACTTAAAATCGTACTCGGTTCACCCTGACCAAAACGAATCACTGTCATAACAGGATAAACATTTGCCGGAATTAATAAAATCACAGCCGTCAGTATTAATGCCCAGGTTGTTTCCAGACTATTTTTAACACGATGATGCAATGGTGTACTGCAACGAATACAAAGTTGATGTTCATCCGTTTCAATACTGAGAAAGCCGCAAGTATGACAATTTAATATTGTTTTGTTTTGCGCTTCATCACTTGTTAAGTCGGGAGATTCATGTCCGCTTAAAGACCAGAGCTCATGTGGATTGAAACTCGCGCGTGCGGCGCTATAGACAAGTAACAGTAAAAATAAAGCAACAGCAGCAGGCCCGAAAATAACATTGGCTAAATCTTGTAACTTCACGATGCCTATTAGCACGCCGAGCATAAATACACCAACCAAACTCCATGGCAACAAGCCATTAACAAAGCGATAGACTGTGCCCATATGCGGTGCGACTTTTCCAAAACAGGCCGGCACAAGTAAATAAATCATGCCGATAATGACAATCAAAGGAAAAAAGATACTGGTCAGAAATATAAGTACCCCCAGTTCACCCATGCCCATTTCATACATGGCCCACCCACTGGAAAAGAGAATATTTTCTACAACCCGTCCGCCAAGTTCTAACGATAAAAAAGGAAAAGTATTAGCAATAATGAAAAGAATCAGCGCAGTAATATATAAGGCCAGGCTCCGACTTAATGAGTCCGGGACATGTCGATACAAGAGATTGTCACAATGCATACAATTGGCCTTTGCGCCAACCGGTATTAATTCATAGTGATGCAGGTGATCGCACTCGTGACAGGCGATAATTTCCCCAATTAAGCTATCAGCCATCTAGCACTTCCGAATGTAATAATTCTTATTATTTAAAATACCTAAAGGGTCTCCATGTATCGTTTTAGGTACATGTCAGTATAACTGATAAATCTGGCGATTTACCTTAATAAGCCAGAAAAAAGATAATTATTTCAGTTATATAAGGGAGTGTTTTATTTTTTTAGCCATACTATTTGCATCAAGATAATCTGGCTCTATCCTGATTTGCTGGTCGGGCAAGACTAATAACAAACTCGGAAAACTGTTTAATCCCAATTGACGCGATTGTTTTATTTCCTGCCGTAAAAGCTCATCCGTTTCTTTTGATTGCAGATCTTTACTGAATATGTCCTGATTCAAACCAATTTCTACTGCTAATTCAGTTAATGTACAAATATCAGAAGGGTTTCGCGCCTGTTGATAATAGGCCTGCTGTATTGCCCATATCATCTCCAGATCAAATTCCGCTCCTTGTTGTCTCGCGGCAATAACAGCGCGGCAGGCAGGATAGGTGCTCCGACGCGGCTCACAGCATTGCCAGAAATCATAATTAAACGTTGTTCCAGACACTTGTTCTTCTATTCGTCGCCAGTTCGCTTGAACATATTCACGTGTTTCGTCCGGCATAGGCTCATCTGTATCGCAAGCTAAACCACCGAGCAAATGAACCACCTCAATCTGATCCGACAGTTTGCTAATTAGCGCTTCAAATACCAGCCTAAAGGCATAGCACCAACTGCACATCGGGTCATGCGCATAATAGAGCTTCATTGTCATGCTAGTTTATATTTCGAAATCAGTATTCAGAATTTTCGCGACAGGATTATTTTTCAAAGTCACGTATTTCGGTAAACCATTTTCATAAGGCGGATAATCTTCACCTTCGATCAGTGGCGTCAGATAACGTCGACAAGCCTCGGTAATACCGAAACCATCTTCAGTAATAAACTCTTTCGGCATCATCTTCTCAACATTTGCCACGTCTTCGAGCTTTGCTTTACCAATCTCCCAAACATAAGGATTATTAGACTTTCGATCCACTGTAGGCATCACCGCATTTTCTCCAGCAAGCGCCATTTCAACAGCGGCTTTGCCTAATTGATAAGCCTGTTCAACATCGGTTTTAGAAGCAATGTGTCTGGCAGCACGTTGCAAGTAATCGGCAACGGCCCAGTGATACTTATAGCCCAGCGCCTCTTTTAGCATATTCGCAACAACCGGTGCTGCACCGCCTAATTGCGCATGCCCAAAAGCATCGCGTGTTCCCTGTTCAGCAAGAAACTTTCCATCTGGCCAATGCGCGCCTTCAGAAACAACGATTGAGCAATAACCATAAGTTTCAACTTTTTCTTTAACTTTACTAACAAAGGCTGCCTGATTAAATTCAACTTCAGGAAACAAGATCACGACAGGAATATCATTATCTGCATCAGCGGCCAGCCCCCCTGCTGCCGCAATCCAGCCCGCATGTCGGCCCATAACTTCCAGCACGAAAATCTTGGTTGAGGTTTTTGCCATTGAACAAACATCGTATGAGGCTTCACGTGTTGAAATCGCAGTATATTTGGCAACAGAACCAAAACCTGGACAAACATCGGTAATAGGTAAGTCATTATCAACCGTTTTCGGCACATGAATAGCCTGGATTGGAAAGCCCATTTTCTCTGATATTTGTGAAATCTTATGACAGGTATCGGCAGAATCACCGCCACCATTATAAAAGAAGTAGGCAATATCATGTGCTTTGAAGACTTCTATCAGTCGCTCATATTCTGCTTTGCTTTCTTCCAAGCCTTTTAATTTATAGCGACAGGAGCCAAAAGCACCGGACGGCGTATGACGAAGCGCCGCGATATCAGCATCGCTTTCCTGACTGGTATCAATCAAGTCTTCGCTCAACGCGCCAATAATGCCATTGCGACCGGCATAAATATTTGCGATTTTGTCCTTATGTTGTCTTGCTGTTTCAATCACGCCACAAGCGCTGGCATTGATGACTGCTGTCACTCCACCAGATTGTGCATAAAACGCGTTCTTGGCCTCTGCCATACCGTTGGACCCCTTAAAATAAATATGAATTAATTATGAAACTGAACCCCAATAAATCGGGTCATTTATTTGTTATGTTAAACTGCCAATATTAAAACAAATAAGAGGGAAAGTGTTGTAACAATAGTGCGACACCATTACAGATTTATGTATTTTTTTAAAAAAATAAAACAGCGTTACAACAGGTTATTGCTGTCTGCCCTTGTTTTATTGCCGTTTATCGCGCTTGCGGCTAACACCAATAATTTACCTGATTTCGCGGATTCGGCTGGTAGTGTCGTCTCACCAGAGTTTGAACGGCGGCTGGGCAAAATGTTTTTAAACCAAATCCGTCATTTCGAAACCGTTGTCAACGATCCTGAAATTGAATCTTACATTCAGTCAATTGGTTATCAATTAGCATCACATAGCGATAATACAGAGCTGTCTTTTACCTTTTTTGTCGTGCAAAACCCGGGTATCAACGCATTTGCTGGTCCAGGCGGCGTTATCGGCATTAATAGCGGGGTAATCCTGAATTCTGCCAATGAAAGCGAGCTAGCCGCGGTCATAGCGCATGAAATAGCACACGTGACACAACGACATCTTGCTCGCCAATTCGAACAACAGAAGCTACTAAGTATCCCGACAGCGGCAGCCATGATAGGCGCCATTTTAGTTGCCGTAGCAAACCCTGAAGCCGGTGTTGCTGCATTAGCTGGCGTCCAGGGTCTTAACACTCAAAATCAGATTAATTTTACGCGAGCAAATGAAGAGGAAGCTGATCGTGTCGGTATGCAAACACTAGTTCGAGCTAACTATGACCCTCGTGGCATGCCAGCTTTTTTTGAAACCCTACAACGTATCTCACGTTATTCACAAAGTGCTGCACCGGAATTTATGCGAACTCACCCGTTAACAACGTCACGTATATCTGACTCTATTGCTCGCGCAGAGTCTTATCCGGAAAAAGCCTATATCAACTCACGTTCCTATGAACTGGTTCGTGCTAAATTAAAAGTTAATTCTTTTAAAACACCAAAAGACGCAGCAAAACATTTTCGAA
Source organism: Thiotrichaceae bacterium (assembly GCA_042095435.1). Classification (GTDB taxonomy): domain Bacteria; phylum Pseudomonadota; class Gammaproteobacteria; order Eutrophobiales; family Eutrophobiaceae; genus UBA7359. The sequence goes on from JBELBG010000142.1 coordinate 4,109, forward strand.
CAGAGCTTAACAAACACGAAGGTCTGGCAAAAAATAAACTGCCTCTACGTTATGGGCTGGCTTATGCTTATATAGCCAACAACGATTTCGAACATGCAGAACAACAAATAAAATATCTGTTGAATGATAACCCCGATGATGTCGCCTATTTGCTATTGGCAGCCAAATCCAAAACTGAGCAATCAAATTATAATGCTGCTTTTAAAATCTTTAAAAAAGCTTATGGTTTGTTTCCTGACTATAAACCTGTTGTTGTTGCCTACAGCCGCGCATTACTTGATGTCAAAAAAGCGAAACAAACGCGTGAGGTATTAAAAACTTATGAACGGCATCATTCACACGATCTAAGCACCTATTCTTTATTAGGTCAGGCAGAAGCAATGCTGGGCAATGAAATTGAAACCGCCTTTATTCATGCTGAATATTACTTTTATTCTGCTAATACCAAGCTTGCCATTGATAAACTCAAATTTATCAAACAACGCTACAATCTGGATTATTATCAGGAACAACGTTTAAATGCCCGTCTG
>JBELBG010000143.1:0-4628 GCA_042095435.1 Thiotrichaceae bacterium
CTTATTAGCCTGCTGGCCAGCTAAATTCTCGTCCAGCAAGAATATGAAGATGTAAATGGAAAACAGTTTGTCCAGCAGCTTCACCGTTATTTACGACTAGACGGAAGGCCTCGCCATAACCTTGTTGTTTGGCGATTTCTCCGGCTTTCAATAAAAGATGTCCTAATAGAGCTTGATCTTCATGTTCCGCATCTGCAACCTTTACAATAGGCTTCTTTGGGATGAGCAGGATATGTACAGGTGCTTGAGGCGCAATATCGTTAAATGCCAGACATAAATCATCCTCATAAACAATATCTGCTGGAATTTCACGGTTAATAATCTTGCTAAATAGTGTTTCTGCCATCTTCTACTCATATTCAAAGGGTTAGTTCGAGCAGCGATTATAGCCTCTATTTAGCGATAATAAACACTTTAACGCTAAAACAAGCGCTATTGTGTTTAATAGAAGTGCTTTAATGATTAAGACGTCAGTTTTCTGTATCTCAGATAGAGAAGTTGTGAAACAAGTTCGGACTTATGAATAGGCGCGTTAGACATAGAATGCTGATCCAGATTCAACGAGCTTAACTTACACGTTGTCTCTGTTGTGGCGGAAATATCGAAATCAAAATAATTAATATCATGTGTATCGTATTTCTTAACGGCTTCCCGTTGAAAAATTTGTTGTCGTGCCTTATTTGCAGCTAGCAAAATATTTTTAGTAACCAGTTTAGGTTGATCCAGGTGAATTACATGGCCGCTTTTATAGGCCATAAGGTGTTTCGTATCTAGTGAGAGGTTTTCCAGATCATTTTGCAGGTTGGCCCACTTTTGTTCTCGGCGGTCGCCCATTTCGTTATGTGGCCAGACTCGTTTCCCACGAGTGATAATCACTATTGGAAATGTATAGGCTTGTTGCTCACGGTGACTCAATACTTGTTCAGCGCTCAAATCCATTAAATCAGACTCATTTACTACTGTCATTCTAGATTTAAATGACGACATCAGTTTGTAGGCTGTAAATACTTTATCAAGTGGGAAGTTCTTCGGTACAACCGGGCGCATTAAGCGTACGTTTGTACTATTTTTATGTGTAAACGTTTTCTTGGGTTCTCTTCGTTTGAATTCTTCAGTATTAAACTGTTCAGGGTGAGAAGCATCTACAAATACCATCCCGGCAACCAAATCAGGATACTCGCTGGCAAAATAACGTATGTTATAGCCACCGAAAGAATGACCTACAAGAATATAGGGACCTTGAATTGCTGCTTCTGATAATAAGACACGAAGTTCTCTACTGATACGTGCCGTAGTTCTAGGTGTCGGTCCGGGCTCACTCCAGCCATAACCGGCGCGATCATAACTACAGACTTTATAGTTATTTGATAATTTGCCTTGTATTTTTTCCCATTCCAGTGAGAAACCACCGATGCCAGAGTCAATAATGACAGTAGGTGAGCCTTCTCCAACACAGTGAATATGTAAATGGTGTGAGCCGACATTAATAAGTTCACCGGGATATGGTTTTTCATTAGTCTGAAAAGGTGTCAGATTTGCAGCCTGAGCTGTCATCGAAAGAGAAAGGATAATTATAAAGAGCAAAAGGAAAGTTAGTCTGTAAAGACTAAGATTCAGTTTTTCCACTATAGCTTTACTCATATCTGTTCTCCTATCGGTTTAAATCAGGAGACTTTAATAAGCCCCTGATGGAGGAGTGTTATAAGTATTAGCGGTTTTTTTTACTAAATCTTGATGATTTGTGTCTGATCATCAATTTACTTTGTATTTAGCTAAAACTGCTAATTACCCGTTACAATCTATGTATAGCATTTGCTATGCCAAAATTTAATGAATAAAAAACTAGTAAAATCAATTAGATAAATAAACAGTATTTTTTGAGATTTACTAAACAGATCTAAAAAGCGCAATAATTGTGCGACGCTTATAACATTGGTGCAATTTATAGATGAAACTGTAATCTCAAAATTCATACTATATCACTGACTTTTATCGAATGAATGGCATATATATATCATTAAATAAGGCATGATTGCATTAAGAAATTAATTTATAAAAATAAAACTTATCAATGATCCGAAAATTATGAGCCAATACATGAAACGACAATCGATTTTTTTGTTATTAAGCTTGTCATTATTAGCGATGTTAACGTCTTGCGAAGCGAGAAAAACGCCAGATCAGGTGAGTGAACATTTCTGGTTAGGCATTAAAACGAAAAATATTGCCCTGGTAAAAAAATACAGTTTAAAAAGTTCTATTGATAAAGATGAAGATTTAAGCCAGGTAAATGAATTTGCCGAATTCAGTTTTGGCAAGATAATAATAGATGCTGACAGAAGTGAAATAGAAACGACGGTGACCAGCGTATTAAACAAAGAAAAAGTAGATATAAAGCTTACAACTTATATGGAAAAACACGGTGATGTATGGAAGGTTGATTTTGATAAAACACTAGGGCAATTAACCGTCGAACAAAATATCGCGGAAGTACTAAACGATATTGAAAAAATGAAGGAAGAAATGACGGAACAACTAGTAGAATCCGCTGAAGAGATAAAAGAAAAGGTTGTGCCGGAAATAAACGCAAAGGTCGAAGAGATTCAGGAAAAAGTAATTCCAGAAATTAAGTCAGAATTGGATAAAGCCGAAAAGCAATTTATGGAAAGTCTTCCAGGACTGAAAGATATGTTCGATGATCTTTTACAGGAGATAGAGAAGTCTCTTGAAAAAATGTTACCAAAAGAAGAAAAAGAGGAAGTAAAAACTCAGCAAACCTGACTTATCTTTAAGGATGTTATTTACAGGACTATTTCTTTTCTTTAGTCTTGATTTGTCTTTGGAGTCTAAATTAAAAAGGGGAACGGACTATGTTAAAGGTGTTTTCATTATTCTTGTCATTAATGGTCTTTTCTGTACATTCACTCGCAGTTGAGCCTGTGCTAGATCAGCAAGGCATGTTCTATTTCAATATGACTTTCGATGCCGGCACTTCTAAAAAAACAGAACATGATTTTGGTTTTAGATTTGATAGAGCGTTAATACAACCCGATGAAACAATAACAATGAATCAATTAACTGATTCGCCTGCCGTATTTAATCTGAAGCTAAGTAACAATGGATTAAAAGCGTTCGAATTAAACGGTCTTGATTATTCTCAGGAAATTTATGTTGCTAGAGCCGATGGTGACTCCGGAGCAACACCAAGAAGAAAATTAGATATACCTCTTGGTGTCATTATAGGTGTTGGAATAGGAGCCTTAGCTTTAGCAGGCTTTAAGTAACTAATAAGAAATATTGTATGTCAAACGGCTTGTTGTTATCTCTGGCCGCACCAATAACCGCAGCCGCTGAAAGCAAATTCCTGTCCTTAAGGTTTCAAAAGCAAGATATGAAAGTTTAATTATTGAGATAAAGAGGGTCTTGTCCCAGGCGATTAAAAAAGGGGTACTACTTTGCCTGATTTTATCAATGGCGAAGGTAAACCCGGTTATTTCAAAAATGAATTACAAGTTTATGACAGGGCAAGCCCTGAAATAACTGTGAAACGCCGATAAAAATGATTCGTCAGGGACAACGGTCAACGTTTTATTGCACCGAGTATCGCGGGCAAGAAAATAGTCACGGCACAGTGGCCCTTGGGGTACCCAACTATCGCTATAGATGCTGGCGCATTCGCAAGATTGCCAAAGAGAGAGTTTATCTATTATCATCAATGTGCCCATTTAAAACGCATGAGTAATGATGAGCATGAATTTGCTTGCATAGCATAGTCATTACTCCGAGATAGAGGTGAGAAGCCTGATTCAAGTTCTCGCAAAAGAATTTAGCTGGCGTAAACGCTGGTATAAATTGCTTGATTGCAAAGGTTTTTAACAAGCCAAATAGAATTGATTAAACTTACTGGAATGTCAGATGTCTACAAGAGCTGGGGTAAGGTTCACTGTTTGTGACCTCGGCAATATTGCTACAATTATGTGTCAAAGATGAATACAATTTAACTATAAACAGAGGATAGCTTATGATAAATCAATGCCTTACAAATTCGTCTCCGCTTATAGCGCGTATCTATAATTATCAAAATATTCTCAGGAAAATAATTTTTATTTTGGCACTGGTATTTCTCGTGGTCATCAACATTCATGCTGATAATAGCGATATAGATCAACATGATGAGGACTTGATGACACCAACTATCATCGGGTTGTTAGATGCTGCACAAGAGAATTTAGAAGCGGGCTATTTAACAGAGCCTGAGGGTGACAATGCCTTTGAAAAGGTAAAACAAATATTCCAAGAAGACCCGGATCATCTTGGTGCTGCCCGTATACTATCTGATATTTTTAAAAGGCATACCCAGTCCTTACAGGATGCACTCAACAACAAAGAATATGAGGTGGCAAAAAAATATCTTAAGGAGCTCCGCAAGATTAGCCCGGATGCGATAGCTGTCTCCGACGCAGAAAAATCTCTTGGAGGTCAGAGTGAGGTAGCAAACCAGATCAAAACTATTAATAGAGAACAACACGCTCAAGTGGGTGAAATGATCAATATTAATGGTGGCACCTTTCTCATGGGAACGTTGGCAGGAAGAAACGATGAAGAGCCACAACGCCTGGTTACGGTTC
>JBELBG010000144.1:0-4574 GCA_042095435.1 Thiotrichaceae bacterium
ATACTCAATGGCATTTAATGTCTGACCACCACTAATTTTAACGGGCAAAGTCCCATCATCTTCGCAATTAATTACGGCATTCATCGTGCGTAATGGATTTATCACACGCATCATCGGACGCGTCATTAAAGATTCATCGCCCGTTAATTCTGAATCAAATGATTGCGCAGAAAGCAAGCCTGTCATTAAACGAGCTGAAGTACCGGAGTTACCAAAGTCCAACGCTTTATCATGATGCTTTAAGCCTTTCAGACCGACACCTTTTACTTTTACAGTGTCGCCATTATTTTCTATATCGACACCCATCTCTTGAAAGACTTTTGCTGTTGCTAATGTATCTTCACCCTGTAAAAAGCCTTTAATAGTTGTTTCACCATCAGCAATTGCTCCGAACATCAATGCACGGTGAGATATGGATTTATCACCCGGCACTGTGAATTGGCCGCTAATACTGCCGCCGGGTTTAACTCGGAAAATGGAAGAACGTATTGAAGACATATTTATTATTCTACGGTGGTGTCTTTTTGCTTACGGCTAATAACAAACTCATCTCTGGCTTTTTTAGCACGTTTAAATATTTTTAATAATTGTTCACTGTCTGATCTTTCAATTGATGATTTTACCTGATTAATATGTTCAGAAAATTCATCCAACGTTTTTAATAAGGCATCGCGATTAGAAAAACAGATGTCATGCCACATTTCCGGATTACTTGAAGCAATACGCGTGAAGTCGGCAAAACCACCTGCGGCATATTTAAATATCTCTTCGCGTTCCTGCATACTGGCAAGACAATCAACTAAAGCATAAGCCAACATATGCGGTAAATGACTGGTTGCCGCTAATACTTCATCGTGATGCACGACATCAAGATCAATGACATCCGCACCAACCGCCCGCCACATATCAGTAATCAATTTATGTGACTTCTCGCAGGTTTCTTCTGCAGGCGTGAGAATAACCCGGTGATCGATGAACAGTTCGGCGAAAGACGCTTCAACACCGCTCTTTTCCGTTCCTGCTATGGGATGTCCCGGTACAAACCGTGGAAAGGCATCAGCTAAAACAGAACGAGCCACATCGACAACACTTCCTTTCGCACTTCCTACGTCAGTTAATATTGTTTTACTTTCCAAAGCCGCAGCAATTTGCGGCATTAACTTTTCTGTCGTTGATAAAGGCGTCCCAATAACAACAACATCCGCACCCTTAATGGCTTCACCGATATCCGTTGAGTAATCATCAATCACTCCAAGTTCGACTGCATTTTTTAGTGTGTCTTCAGAGCGATTACAAGCCGTGATACGTCCGACTAACTTTGCTTTACGTAAAGCGCGTGCAAGCGACCCGCCTATTAAGCCAACACCAATTATTGCTAGATGATCAATCAACATATTATTTACTTAGTATTTTACCTAACTCATTTATGAAACGACTATTTTCTTTCTCTGTGCCGATACTAACTCGCAAGTGATTCGGCATGCCGTAATTTGCTACCGGACGAACAATAACACCAGACTCTAACAAATTCTGATAGATACCATCGGCCGGTTGTCCAAAGTCAACACAAATAAAATTTCCCTTTGATGGAATAAACTCCAGACCCATATCATCAAATGCCAACATTAATTGCTTCATTCCGGCAGAATTAATTTTAACACTTTGTTTTATATAAGCTTCATCTTCTAGTGCAGTTTCTGCTGCGACTAAAGCCAGACTGTTATTGTTAAACGGCTGACGCACGCGGTTTAACAAGTTGGCTACATCAGGATGAGACATGGAATAACCAACACGTAACCCCGCCAAGCCATAAGCTTTGGAAAATGTTCTCGTAACAATTAAGTTTGGAAACTCATCCAACCATGAATTGCAATCAGGATAATTTTCTTCCGTGATTGCATATTCAAAGTATGCTTCATCGATTAAAACAACTATATGCTCGGGTACATTTTCAACGAAGTTTCGTAAATCATTTTTATTCAACCATGTACCTGTCGGGTTATTCGGATTGGCAACAAAGATTAACTTTGTTTTATCCGAAATCGCATCCAACATGGCCGGTAAATCATGACCCCATTCAAAAGCAGGAACAACAACATGTTCTGCACCTACAGCCTGTGTCACTATTGGATAAACGGCAAACGAATGTTGCGCATAAATAACCTGATGTTCCGGTGTAACAAAAGCACGCGCTGTCATTTCCAATACATCATTGGAACCATTACCTAAAGTAATACAATCCGGTGAGATATTATGCTTATCCGAAAGCGCTTTCTTTAAACTAAAGCCGTTACCATCGGGATAACGTGATAAATCCGTAGTTGATGCAATGGCATCCAATACTTTTTGACTCGGACCTAATGGATTCTCATTCGATGCAAGCTTAATGATCTCATCAAGGCCTAACTCACGTTGTAATTCTTCAATGGGTTTACCACCAGAGTATGGCTGAAGACCTGCAACACCTTTGGTTGCTAAAGCAAGTAAATCACAAGACATAAGAAACCTATAAAACAGCTTTAGGATAAGAACCAAGTAGCTTGACCATCGCGGCACACTCTTCAAGTTCAGATAAGGCCTTTTTAACCGGGCCATCTTCTGCATGACCTTCAATATCAGCAAAGAATACATAAGCCCACATTTCGCGACGTGATGGTCTTGATTCAATACGCGTCATACTAATATTGTTTTCTGCAAAACAACTTAATAACTTGTGCAAAGCCCCAGGTTTATTCTTTGCAGAAAAAATCAGAGAGGTTTTATCATTGCCGCTGGGCGAACAGGTCGCTTTACCAATAACAAGAAAACGTGTCGTATTGTCTGGTTCATCTTCAATATTATTAGCGAGGATATTTAGATTATAAAGTTCTGCCGCAGCTTCACTGGCGATGGCAGCTATATTTTCTTCTTCAGCCGCAATACGTGCGCCTTCACCATTACTTGATACAGGTGAGCGTTCAGCTTTTATTATATTTAAATCTAACCATGCACGACATTGAGCCAACGCTTGTTGATGCGCAAATACTTTAGTAATCTTATCAAGTGAGTCATTTTTACTTAATAAATGATGATGTATTCGTAACTCTACTTCACCACATATTTTCAAGGTAGAGCCATTAAGCATATCCAAAGTATGGTTCACAACACCTTCAATAGAGTTTTCAATAGGTACGACACCATAATTCGAAGCACCTGATTCCACTTCACGAAACACCTGATCAATACTGGCGAATGCAGTTGTATTAACCGAGTATCCAAAATGTTTTAGCGCTGCAGATTGCGTGAATGTTCCTTCCGGTCCGAGATAAGCGATATCCAGTGTTTTTTCCAATGCCAGGCAAGCCGACATAATTTCACGAAACAGGCGTGCCATTTCTTCTTCAGACAAAGGCCCTTGGTTTTGTTCGATTACTTTTCTTAAAACTTGCGCTTCACGTTCCGGACGATAAAAAACGGTCGGTTCGGGCGATTCGCTTTTTACCACAGCCACTTCCTGAGCATAACGCGCACGCTGACTTATCAGATCAAGCAGTTGCTTATCTAATGCATCAATATCTTCACGTAATTGTTCAAGACTTTTCTTATCGCTCATTGTCGTGTGTTTATTATTGTTATTGCTAACTCTATGATCGTTCAAATTCCTAGATGAAGTCGTTTAGTTACTTCACAGCGGACTCAGGCATAGCATTATATAGACTCACACGCATACCACCAGTCAAACTGAGACCTTTTAATGCATGTAAACCGCTAGATTCTGCCTATTTTAGAAAGTCACCGGTCAAATTTTCATCGGAAAAGGAAAGAACAGCATTCACCGAAATTTAAAACAGAAAGACGCATATAAAATGCGAGCCTTTATTAAAGGGTTAAACCCGAGTAGAAATAAATGAGTTGAATAATAATATCTTTTTATTCTTCGTCGGCATCTGAAATATCAACAATACGTTCCAGCCCCGCCAAATGCTCATCTTCGTTCAGATTCACTAACCGGACACCTTGTGTATTACGGCCAAAAACAGAAATATCACCAACAGGCGTTCTGATTAAGGTACCTTGATCGCTGATCAACATGATTTCATCTTCATTCTCAACAGCAACGGCACCGACAACAGCACCATTACGTTCTGAAACCTGTATTGAAATCACACCGACACCACCACGCGATTTTTGCGGATAATCTTCTACGGTCGTACGTTTACCGTAACCATTTTCAGTCACAGTTAAAATAGTGCCTTCCTTATTCTCAACAATGATAAGTGATATTACTTTTTGTCCTTCTGATAGCTTAATACCGCGCACACCTTTAGCAGTACGTCCCATCATGCGAACATGTTCTTCAGGGAAACGCACAACTTTACCAGCATCACTGAACAACATAATGTCATGTTCACCATCCGTCAGTTCAACACCAATCAGTTTATTTCCTTCAACCAATTCAATCGCACGTTTTCCACTCGGGCGTTGACGTGCAAACTCGGTTAATGACGTTTTCTTAACGGTACCGTTTTCAGTTGCCATGAAAATATATTTGTTTTCATCGTACTCCCTGATTGGCAGAACGGCATTAATTTGCT
>JBELBG010000145.1:0-4564 GCA_042095435.1 Thiotrichaceae bacterium
ACATATTGTTTTAATCCTGCCAGAGCTAATGCACCGGCAGGCTCTGGAATAGATCGCGTATCTTCAAAAATATCTTTTACTGCTGCACAGATATCATCAATGGTGACTAATAAAACTTCATCAACCAGCTCTTTGGAAATACGATAGTTTTCTTCACCAACCTGTATCACAGCAGCACCATCAGCAAAGATACCGATTTGCTCTAAAACAACGCGTTCATTTGCAGCTAATGCCGCTTGCATGCTTGGCGCCTCATCATGTTCGACACCAATGATTTTAATGTCAGGGTGATTCAATTTAATATAAACGGCAATACCCGCAATCAGCCCACCACCGCCAACTGGCACGAAAATCACATCAGGTTTGTTTGGATGCTGCTCTAATAATTCAATAGCAACGGTCGCTTGTCCGGCAATAACTAAAGGATGGTCAAAAGGCGGGATATAGCACATGCCCGTTTCTTCAGACAGTTTAAACGCATGATCTTTTGCTTCATCATAGGTATTACCGTGCAAAATAACATCAGCATTCATCCGTTTAACAGCACCGACTTTAATATCCGGAGTTGTTTTCGGCATCACGATCACAGCCTTCATATTCAGATGTTGTGCTGCCAATGCGACTCCTTGCGCGTGATTACCGGCAGATGCGGCAATCACGCCACGCTGTCGTTCATCGTCAGACAGTGAAGCAATCATATTGTAGGCGCCACGCAGCTTATAAGAAAAAACAGGTTGCTGATCCTCTCGTTTCAACCAGATATCATTGCCGTAGCGTTGTGTAAGCTGAAGAGCATGATCCAGATCCGTGCGCTTGGCAACGGTATAGATGCGCTTGCCAGCTTCTTCAATTAATTTTTTGTATTCTTCAAACATTGGCATAAGATAACATTTAACATCACATCTCACTAATGAAGCGGAGCGAGTTTATGTCACAAGATGACAGGAAAAAAGAAGTAGCTAGAGCAGCAATCGAATATATCGAAGATGACAGTATTGTCGGCGTTGGAACTGGCAGCACGGTTAATTTCTTTATCGAAGAACTTGGAAATATAAAAAATAAAATTAAAGGTGTCGTCTCAAGTTCCGTTGCCAGTGAGGAATTACTCAAGCAACAAGGTATTCAGGTATTACCGTTAAATGATGTGATTGAAATTCCGGTATATGTCGATGGTGCAGACGAAACAACGAAGCATAAGCATCTAATAAAAGGTGGCGGTGGTGCATTAACCAGAGAAAAAATAGTTGCAGCTGCAAGTAAAAACTTTGTTTGTATTGTTGATGACAGCAAATTGGTTCCAGTATTAGGAACATTTCCTCTACCAATAGAGGTAATTCCGATGGCACAAAGCTATGTTGCCAGACAAGTAGCAAAGATGGGCGGCCAACCCAAATTACGTGAAGGATTCATCACTGATAACGGTAATGTCATACTTGATGTGCACAATATGAAAATTGAAAACCCGATCGAATTGGAACAGGCACTCAATCAGATCGTTGGTGTTGTCACAAATGGGCTTTTTGCACGCAGACCTGCGGACGTTGTCTTAATTGCCAGTGATGAAGGTGTGAAAAAACTCTAAATTGTGGAATATGTCGCTATTTCGATACAAATTTATTAGCTAAATGGTGACAAATTAGATTACAATTGAAGTATAACGATAAACAGCAATTAGCTTTTCATACAGGAAATAAATAGATGCTTTTTTATATAGTATACATCTTGTCAGTGGTCGTGCTTGTATTGCATTTCACAGGTTTTCTAGCACGCAGAAACATGGAATGGGTCGTACTTCTAGCAGCAGTTGCAATCTTCGCTGTTAATATCCTCGACTTTCTCAAAGTAATCTAGCTAAGTCTAAACTCCAGTCAGTCAATGATTGGACTTCTACAACGTGTTACTCAAGCTTCGGTCTCAATCGACAATGCACTTGTCGCCTCAATAAATACTGGTCTGTTGGTATTAATCGGTATCGAAAAAAACGATGATCACAATAATGCCAAGCGACTATTTGAAAAAATAATACACTACCGTGTCTTTGCCGATAGCGAAGACAAAATGAACCTCAGTCTTAAAGATACAAATGGCGGTTTATTATTAGTACCGCAATTTACTTTGGCAGCAGATACACGCAAAGGCTTGCGACCGAGTTTTTCTAACTCTTGCCCGCCCGATATCGCTAAACCGATATTTGATTATTTAATTGAACATGCACGTGAACAATATAATTCTGTTGGCTCAGGAGTATTTGGTGCCGATATGGAGATTAGTTTAATTAATGATGGACCGGTAACTTTCTGGTTACAACAATAAACTCAGAACATTAAAACAAACGCAGCAATAACTGAAGCAATGACAATCGTTGCTCCGACTATTTTTTGTTTGCCTTCTATTAAATTCTTTTCGAATTTCTTTTTATAGAAATGATTCAGTGACAGAAATATCACCACCACTGCAATAGTAGCGATGAAACCTATCAATTCATTTCTCAAACTGTTAACCAATCCTGCGGTTTAAGAAAAACATCATAAAGTTCAGCTTCAGCTGAATCTGCCACAGGTTGATAGTCATATTGCCAGCGTACCAATGGCGGTAAAGACATCAAGATGGATTCAGTACGACCGCCCGATTGCAAGCCAAATAACGTCCCGCGATCATAAACCAGATTAAATTCGACATAACGCCCGCGACGATAAAGTTGAAACTGACGCTCACGTTCACCGTATTCAGTATCCTTACGCTTCTCAACGATTGGCAAGTAGGCTTTCAGGAAATGATCGCCGACGCTTTGCATAAAACTGAAACAGTGTTCGAAACCATCTTCATTCAAATCGTCATAAAATAAACCGCCAATGCCGCGTGGTTCTTGGCGGTGTTTTAAATAAAAATAATCATCACACCATTTTTTATACTTTGCATACTTATCTTCGCCAAAGCTATCACAGGCAGCTTTCGCTGTTTCATGCCAAAAGCGCGCATCTTCTTTAAAGCCGTAATACGGTGTTAGATCAAAACCACCACCAAACCACCAGATAGGTTCTTCACCTTCCTTTTCCGCAACAAAAAAACGGATATTCATATGGGTTGTTGGTACATAAGGGTTTAGTGGATGAATAACCAGAGAGTCACCCAAGGCCTGAAATGATCGACCGGCTAATTCAGGGCGGCTTGCTGTCGCCGATGGAGGTAACGTATCACCAAATACATGAGAGAAATTTATGCCGCCTTGTTCGAATATTTCACCACCACTCATCACGCGAGTACGACCACCACCACCGCCTTCGCGCAACCACTCATCCTGACGTAACTCTAATTTTGTGTCCATTTGCATTAATGCACCTGAAATCTGGTCTTGTAAGTCCAGTAAATACTGCTTAATGCTATCAATATCGATCATTTCTACTCCGATTTCGTGTTAATTCTTTGGTAATAATGCGACTTAAGGTTATCCTATCACGCTTATTTTTTCAGGTAATACAGGATTATGGCAAACCGTAGTGCAACAATAAAACGAGACACCAAAGAAACACAAATCGAGGTTTCAATAAATCTCGACGGAACAGGCAAAGCTGATCTAGACATGGGTGTACCTTTTCTGGAACACATGATTGATCAGATTGCGCGTCATGGCATGTTCGATTTGGAGATTAAAGCTAAAGGTGACTTAGAAATTGATGCACACCACACAGTTGAAGATGTGGGCATTACGCTCGGCCAGGCTTTTGCTAAAGCACTGGGCGACAAAAAAGGTATACGTCGTTATGCGCATGCTTATGTGCCGCTCGATGAAGCATTGTCTCGTGTCGTTATAGATTGCTCAGGTCGTCCCGGTATTGAATATAATGCAAATTATCCAAGAGCGAGAGTTGGCGATTTTGATGTAGATTTAGTTTTTGAATTCTTTCAAGGTTTTATTAACCACGCGATGATGAGTTTACACATTGATAGCATTCGTGGGCGTAACTCTCATCACATTGCTGAAACAATATTCAAAGCCTTTGGTCGTGCTTTACGCGTTGCTGTAGAGATTGATCCGCGTATGGTTGGAATATTGCCATCAACAAAAGGCGCACTTTAAAAATTACCTCATAGAAATTCCTTATGTCTAAAGTTGTTGTTCTCGATTACGGTAGCAGTAATCTTCGCTCTGTTACTAAAGCACTGGAAACTGTTGCTGGCGGAGATCACTCAATCACGATCAGCAATAAAACAGAAACCATTCTAGCTGCTGATAAAGTCGTCTTCCCCGGGCAAGGTGCGATTGGTCAGGCCATGTCACATTTAAAAGAGCAGGCTCTTGATGATGTTATTCGTGAATGTATTTTAAACAAACCTTTTCTCGGTATTTGTCTTGGTTTGCAAATGTTAATGGAACACAGTGAAGAAGACGATGGCGTAGAAGGTTTAGGTATTCTACCGGGTAATGTGGTTCGTTTTGAAGATAACGTTAAAGACGAGCAGGGGAACGCGTATAAAATTCCTTCAATGGGCTGGAATAAAGTATTTCAGACTAAAGAGCATCCTTTATGGCAAGGTATTGAAGAAGGTAGTCGCTTCTATTTTG
>JBELBG010000146.1:0-4559 GCA_042095435.1 Thiotrichaceae bacterium
GCAAGATTCAGAATAATAAAATCGGGATATACGCTCTAGTGCTTTAACCATGCAAGTCGTATCATCCATCACGATAACGGCACCGGAACCCAGCATTGAACCTGCTTTAGAAATCGAATCATAATCCATATTAGTTTCAAGCATAATATCGCCATGTACTACCGGACTAGAACTTCCTCCGGGAATTACTGCTTTTAAACCACGTCCATTACGGACACCGCCCGCCATTTCTAATAACTTGGAGAAAGGTGTACCTAAAGGAACTTCAAAGTTTCCCGGGTTATTAACATGGCCACTGACTGAAAAACATTTCATGCCACCGCTATTTGGAACACCTTTATCAGCAAACCATGTTCCACCATTGACAATAATACTCGGTACTGATGAAAAACTTTCAGTGTTATTAATGGTTGTTGGTTTTCCATATAAGCCAAAATTTGCTGGAAAAGGTGGCTTAAATCGAGGCTGTCCTTTTTTACCTTCCAGTGATTCGAGTAATGCCGTTTCTTCACCACATATATAAGCCCCGGCACCTAAACTGGAATAGATATCAATATCAGCACCACTAGCTAAAACATTTTTACCTAATAAGCCTTGTTCATAGGCTTCTTTTAATGCGTTATCGAATCGAATAAAGGGTTCATCCATAAACTCTCCACGAAGATAGTTATAACCGACTGTTGCGCCTGTTGCATAACAGGCAATCGCCATACCTTCAATAAGCGAGTGAGGATTAAAACGCAAAATATCTCTATCTTTACAAGTACCCGGTTCGCTTTCGTCCGAGTTACAGACAATATATTTTTGGCCAACAAGATTTTTTGGCATGAAACTCCATTTCAAACCAGTTGGAAAACCTGCACCACCGCGCCCTCTTAATCCAGAATTTTTAACTTCTTCAATAACATCTTCAGGTGCTATCTTTTCATTCAGAATCTTCTTTAAAGCCTCATAACCACCGACCTTTAAATAGTTTTCAAACGTCCATGGCTCATCAAACTTGAGTGTTGCATAACAAACGTTGTTCATTTCCATCGCATTAGTGCTCATTCAAGTTCGTCCAGAATTTCATCAATCTTCTCTGTTGTCAGTTTTTCATAATACTTATGGTCAATCATCATCATTGGCCCACCACAACAGGCAGCCAAACATTCTTCTTCACGTTTAATAAAAAACTTACCATCAGGCGTCGATTCACCTGTTTTTATACCGAGTTTTTTTTCAATATGTTCAACAACATCATCTGAGCCCATCAACATACAGGAGATATTGGTACAAACTGAAATACTATGTCGTCCAACAGGCTCTGTTTCAAACATCGAATAAAAAGAAGCTACTTCATAAACAGCAATATTCGATAAACCTAGATAAGCCGCAACCGCATCCATTAATTCTGTAGTAAGAAAACCATCATTCTGATGCTGTGCTTCACGAAGCGCAGCTAAAATAGCAGACTGCTTCCTGTCTTCTGGGTACTTTTCCAACCATGCATCAATTTCTGAACGCGTGTGTTCGGTTAATATTTTTGTTGCGTCAGTCATACGTTACCTATCAATCTCACCAAATACGATATCTTGTGTACCTATTACTGCTACGACGTCTGATAACATATGTCCTTTCACCATTTCATTCATCGACGCTAAATGCGCAAAGCCTGGCGCACGCACTTTTAAACGATAAGGCTTATTTGCCCCATCAGAAATAAGATAAATACCAAACTCGCCCTTTGGGTGCTCTACTGCTGAGTAATGCTCACCTTCCGGCACACAATAACCTTCTGTAAATAACTTGAAATGATGAATTAACGACTCCATATCATTTTTCATTTCTTCACGTTTTGGTGGTGTTAATTTGTGATCATCCAGAATAACCGGCCCGGGGTTTTGTCTTAACCAGTCTACACATTGTTTAATAATACGGTTTGATTGGCGCATTTCTTCGACTCGAACGACATAACGATCATAGCAATCGCCATTTGTTCCAACCGGAATATCGAAGTCGAGTTGATCATAAACCTCATAAGGTTGTTTTTTTCTCAAATCCCACTCGACACCCGAACCACGTAACATGGGCCCGGTAAAACCTAACTGTAAAGCACGCTCAGACGTAACCACGCCAATATCAACAGTACGCTGTTTCCATATCCGGTTATCAGTTAATAAAGTTTCATATTCATCAACATGACCTGGGAATCTTTCAGTAAAGTTTTCGATGAAATCGAGCAAAGAGCCTGTTCTGTTTTCATTTAAGCGGTCAACTTCTTCCTGATTATGCCATTTCGATGCTTCATACTTAGGCATAATAGAAGGTAAGTCTCGATAGACACCGCCGGGGCGATAATAGGTTGCATGCATTCGTGCACCAGAGACAGCTTCATAGCAATCCATTAAATCTTCACGCTCACGGAAACAATAAAGAAACATCGTCATCGCACCAATATCGAGACCATGTGTTCCCAACCACATTAAATGATTCAGAATACGAGTAATCTCGTCAAACATTACACGTATATATTGAGCACGTATTGGCGGTGTCACTCCGAGTAATTTTTCAATTGCCATAACATAAGCATGTTCATTACACATCATTGAGACATAGTCGAGACGATCCATGTAACCAATACTTTGGTTAAACGGTTTACTTTCTGCAAGTTTCTCGGTTCCACGGTGTAATAAACCGATATGCGGATCAGCGCGCTCAATCACTTCGCCATCCATTTCCAGAACCAGTCTTAACACACCGTGTGCGGCCGGATGCTGGGGGCCGAAATTCATTGTCATATTACGAATTTCAGGCATCAGTTTGCTCCTCTTCCGTTTCAACAATACGGTTATCATCGCGGATAACACGCGGAACCAGGACACGATTCGTTACTGTCACAGGTTCATAAACAACACGTTTTTTATCTTCGTCATAACGCAATTCAACATTCCCTTCTAAAGGAAAATCTTTACGGAAAGGATGACCAATAAAACCATAATCGGTCAGAATACGCCTTAAATCCGGGTGTCCTTCGAAAACAATACCGAACAAATCAAATGCTTCACGCTCAAACCAGTTAGCTGAGCTCCAGATATCTGTAACAGAAGCAATACGAGGTGGCTCGCCGGGAACATAACAGCGTAAACGTAAGCGGATATTGTTTTTTATCGATAGTAAATGGTAAACAACGGCAAAGCGTAGTTCTTCATTAACTAGTGCTTTTTTATTGGACTCTCTTCCTCGACCAAATCCTGTCGAAGTTGTTTCATTCGTCGCCCAGTTAACCTGTTTAAAAGCCGAATAATCAACGCCACACAGATCTGTTAATTGAGCAAACGCAAACTGTTCATCATCATGTAAGATCTTGCACACTGATAATAGCTGTTCAGCAGGCAAAATCATCGTGACATGGTCGTAGTCAATTTCATAAGTGACTACTTCACTAGGAAATTGCTTTTCTAATTTATTTTTTAAAGTGACGGGAGATTCCATCGTACCTTTTTATTTTCTAATGGTGTTTTATCGAGCTATTGTATTAGTTCGTCTTATTTTTTTCTGTAATTGAATTATTCCAAACAGCAGTGCTTCAGCTGTTGGCGGACAACCCGGCACATAAACATCAACGGGTACAACCCGATCACAACCCCTGACGACAGAATAGGAATAATGATAATAACCGCCGCCATTTGCACAAGACCCCATTGAGATAACCCAACGCGGCTCCGCCATCTGGTCATAGACTTTTCTAAGCGCCGGTGCCATTTTATTGACTAGCGTACCGGCCACAATCATAACATCAGATTGTCTTGGGCTGGGTCTGAAAACAATGCCAAAACGATCGAGATCATAACGTGATGCGCCTGCATGCATCATTTCAACCGCACAACAGGCGAGACCAAATGTCATCGGCCACATTGAACCCGTGCGCGCCCAATTGATTAAATTATCAATATTGGTCGTAACTATGCCTTGTTCGTGAATTTTTTCCTCAGCACCCATGAATAATTACTCCCATTCAAGCGCACCTTTGCGCCATTCATATATAAAGCCAACAACAAGCACAGCTAAAAATATCATCATTGCCCAAAAACCAGCCATACCAATGTCCTCAAGCGCAACAGCCCATGGAAACAAAAATGCTATTTCCAGATCAAAAATGATAAACAGTATTGCTACCAGATAATAGCGTACATCAAACTTCATGCGCGCATCTTCAAATGCTTCAAAACCACATTCAAAAGGAGACTGTTTGGCACTATCAGGGCGAGCATGACCAAGAAGCTTGCCTAAACCCAAGCCTAAACCTAATAAAATCGTTCCCATTACCAAACCGATGGTAATAAAGACCAAAATTGGAAAATAATTATCTAACATTTGGACACATTAATATTTATTTTGTTTTCTTAAAGCTATTATACAAACAAGACTCATGCCAAGCACTGAAAAACTTAAAAAAATCAGTAATTAATCGATAAAATTTTCGGATTTTATGAATCATCACTTAAGCTTCATTCAAATTAAGCAAACTGGCAGACAAATCAACACAATTATCAAAGAATGTTTATTCGTTATCAATA
>JBELBG010000147.1:0-4516 GCA_042095435.1 Thiotrichaceae bacterium
GGTGATCAGTTTGCAACGGGCTATATGAGTACACAAAATATAGATGTCGATGATTTTGGTGATAATGGTTATGCAAGGCTTGCGGCAATTATACGTGATTCGGGAGATCCTTTTACGCGGGGCACAGGTGAAAAGACTTGTTTAATTGGGGACTGTTCTTCATTCGTTCAAGGTAAGGGTTGGGAGTTACGCCCTCCCGGGCTTCCCATCGATAAAACCGGTGACGATGGCTATAGTTTCACCATAATCGATGTAGCAATCGCAAAAGTCGGCGTTGACATTGAGTTTTATTTTGATATTGCATTAAAACGTAAAGGTGGTAGCGAGTTACGCTTTGTTCTGCCATCAAAAGGCAAGGTTAAAGCCGGACAATTAGCTAACTGGTCTAGCGCAGATACTACAGGTCTTTTCCTTGAAATTTTTCTTAAATTTAGCGTTTGGGGACAATTATGCGACCCCGTCTTCGGCACCGGTTGTACGAGTAAAGGGGAAATTATTGGTGGTGAGTTAGATTTTGGTAACTCAACTGTCAGCCTTAAAGGCAGTTTTGCCGGTATCAACTTTACTATTATTCCTGAAATGCCCTTTCCAACATCAGCGCCATTCGGCTCGGGCTTCGCAGAAGCGGGTAAGAACACACCGAATAACCTGAAGTTAAAAAATATGAGTCTTGAGTCTCTCGGCGGTGTAATTGAGACCGACCACTACGGCGAGGCGGCAAATAATATGCTAGCCTGGCTCTCTCCCGGCCCTGCTGTTCCACCTGTCGGTGTGATGTTTGCCGCAGATACACCCTATGAAACCACACTCGGTTCGCGAGTCAATAAAAGCTATGCCGGCTTACCAAACTATGTCGATACGACCGGTAATGGGCCGTTTCTTGGAATTGGCGCGCCCAACCTGCTAATTGGTTTAGTTCAGGATGAAACGGATTATGACACGTTCTATAAAAATGATGGCAGCATTGGCACATCTGATGAACCAGAAGGAAGATTAAAATTAAATGAGGCTTTGGCTGATAATGAACTCGCCGTTATATCAAAATCTGAGCTTTATTTTTCCAGACCAACTGACAGTCTAGCATCACATTTTCATCGTGGTGATGGCAAAACGGAGGTCGGCAGTGCTTTTAATCCCTATTGGCAAGCAAGATTAGTTGATACGACCTATCCTGATCGAACACTGGCATTAGCGATACAACAGAAACAGGACTTTATCAGCTTGACTAATTCTTTTAACTCTCTAGTCAATAAACTCTCGTCTATGCTGCCTTTTTGATACAGAATGAACCCATTATGAAACTCAATTCATCTAACCAGAAAACACAAGATGGGCAGGCCATGGTTGAGTTCATAATCAGTGCCACATTTTTTCTGGTACCGTTATTTCTGGCAATGTCACTAGTCGCCAAATACATTGATATCAAACAGGCGAATATACAAGCTGCTCGCTATCAAGCCTGGGAATATACGGTATGGTTTGCTAATGATACAGAACGCGGTATTGATTACAGCTCAGGTAAAATCAATAACAGTGGTGAAGTCATGGGTGGCTATAATGCTTACGACTTCCCTGTGAAAACAACAGATACCACACGTAGCGAAAGTAAACGACGCTTTTATACGAACCCCGGTAACGAAGATACTACAACGCCGATTAACTATAATGATGGACTTACCGGCTGGACTACGGCTGATGCCAATCCACTCTGGAAAGATCATAAAGGTAACCGTTTATATTCCGGTGCAGATGGTTCCGGTATTGCTCTGACAAGTTCATCTGAAACACCGACCATTCCGATAATTGGCGATGTTGTTAACTTTCTTTTAAAAGGCATCGGTCTTATTTTTGGCATTGTTGGTGATTTAATGGGTGCGATTGGATCGGATGTCGGATTTAATGCAATTACGACTGAAGGTTATGCCACTTCGACTGAAGTAATGGAAGTCGCGATTCCACCGAATTACCGTTACATGATCGATAGCAGTACATCAAGATTAATGAATTTGGAAGGTTCAGCAACGACTTTTGATTTTCAGGCTAAAGCATCCGTTTTATCCGATGCATGGAACACGGGTGGTACGGAACATACCTATAATCAGGTCGGCGGCATGGTACCGACGACGTTACTTAACGAATTATTCAATCAAATTCCCGGATTCACTACTATCTGGAATATCGCTTCTCTACTCGCGCCGGAACTGCGCTTATGTAACCCAGGTGTTCCATGGCCATCAGGTGACAAAGGTAGCCTCTGGTTAGGGCATATCGATATTGATTCAATCCATCCTGATCGGTTGATTTCCGATCCAAGTGCTCCAGATACAAGAATCGGTACGCATGAAGTTAATGATGCAGGTATGAGTGATTTCACTTACACCGATTCGGCTGATGCACGATCAGAATCTTCAAGAACCTGTAGATAATGATGTCTCAATCTAACACCCTAGTTAATCAATTTAATAAGACACTCTTTATTGTTGTATTAGTTTTATTTTCGCTCCCTCAATTGGTGCATGCAAAAAAACCCGATTTCCCTGCTCCACCAAAAGCTGCTGTCGAGTGGGTTGGGCAAAATGTGCAAGTTAACGGGATAAAGCAATCCATTCGTGCTTTTCACACTGATGAATCAATTGAAGATGTTGTTAATTTTTATCGTAAAGAATGGAAGCGACCGATTGAAAAAGACAAACCCGGCTATATGGAATCGATCGCGGGTTACCCCTGGTATGTGATCAGTCGTATTGAAAATGGTTACCTCATGACTGTCCAGGTACAGGTGAAAAAGAACGATCCGAATGGTTCCTGGGGTTATTTATCGATGAGTGTTTTGCCAAGTAATACTGATAAAACCCCGGAATTCGCCAAAACTATTCCAAAGATTCCCGGCAGTATCGTCATGAACGAACTTAAAAGTGACGATCCCGGAAAAAAAGCAACAACCGTGATTATGTCAAATACGCATTCTGTTCGAAACAATGCGGACTTTTATCGAGGCCATTACCTAAATAAGGGCTGGACCATGGAGACAGATAAAAGACTGGGAAACGAAGAAGCGCACTCTCTTGTGTTTAAAACTCGGCGAAATCGTGTCACTATTATGTTGCTTGAAGATAAGGATTATACGAGAGTCGTTGTGAATTCTGTTAAGAACTCTGTCTTTTGAAGATGATAAATAATAAGAATAAAATTAGATCACAAATTGGTCAGGCAATGGCTGAGTATGTTGTCGTGCTCGCATTTGGTGTAATGGTGCTGACCATGGGGCCGGGCGGAGATATATTATTAGATCTTCTAGGCGTAATGAACGATAACTATCAGGGATATTCATACGCAACTTCTCTCTCGACCATACCTGATCACGATAATCTTGCTGAATACATGCTTGAAAAGAATGCAGAAGATATCACAGCTGTCGAAAATAAATTAAAAGAGCTTTACGACAAGGTTCCTACGTCACCGACTTTTGAATTTCCATCAGACATACCACCTTCTGTTACTGATATTACCGATGGTTTGTCATTTTTTTAATTTAAACTGGATTTATATATTACCTACTTACTATAAAGAACAATTATTATGGCCAAATCACAAGAGAAAAGTACTGTACCTTTAATTGCCGGAGCGATTGGTTTTGGTGTAGTTGCAGCATTACTCGCGATGCTTTATCTGAATGCTAAAGAAGCTCAATTGAAAGCAAAATACGAGCAAGATCAGGCGCGCATGGTCAGAGTGGTTGTGGCTAATAAAGATTTACGCAAAGGTCAGGAGATAAGATTATCCGATTTTCAAGCGCGTAAGATACCAAGTGATTTTGTACACGATGATGTTATTTTTCCGGACGAGTTCAATCGTTATGAAGGTAGGGCATTAATCTCAAACCTAAGTAGAGGAAAAACATTACTAAAAAGCTTAATGAATGAAGACTTCCCACGTGACTTTTCTGATATCGTTGCCAAAGGTAAACGTGCAATGACGATTACTGTTGATGATATTAATTCTATCGGCGGCTTTTTACGTCCGGGCAATCGAATTGATATTTTTGTCAACATCCCATTTGCTGCATCAGGATTCAGTGAAGAAAACTTCAATAAGGCACAAGAACTTGGATTTAATCCTGAATTACCGGATGATATTTTTGACTCTCTTCCTGATGAGTTAAGCGGCCTTGCAGACGGTGCTGA
This sequence comes from Thiotrichaceae bacterium, assembly GCA_042095435.1. Lineage (GTDB taxonomy): Bacteria > Pseudomonadota > Gammaproteobacteria > Eutrophobiales > Eutrophobiaceae > UBA7359. The sequence continues at coordinate 4,185 of JBELBG010000147.1, forward strand.
TTCAAGTGAAATTATTGGAATGTTAGTGCCCGATGATGTCATTATCCCTGTGCTTCAAAATGTTACGGTATTAGCGGCGGGGCGAGATCCATATCGAGAAACTCTGGATGAATTGAGGCAACCGCAACGACGTACCGAGACCACGTTTTCTCACATTACATTAGAAGTAACGCCGCAACAGGCCGCATTAATCACGATTGCAGAAGATAAAGGCGAAATTGTCACACTGCTTCGTAACAGACATGATGAAAGCGCTTCAGAATTTAGTACGGTCTCTTCAACTGACTTATTCAATAATGCAAGAGAGATGGCAGAAGCAGAAAGCGAACGAG
>JBELBG010000148.1:0-4536 GCA_042095435.1 Thiotrichaceae bacterium
TAGATATAAATTCTGGAAGAAAAAGAAAATATTAAATTCTTTTAAAAATAACAAGCGTGAATAAAAAAATAACTCGCCGAGCCATTCCTGAAGAAGTAAAGCTTCCCGACACACTGCACCCTGTATTGCAGCGTATTTATGCCGCACGAAATATTAAAACAGCAGATGAACTTGATTACTCTCTTGCTTCACTACTTTCGTTTGATAGTTTGACTAATATTGATAAAGCAGTTTCTTTATTACAGGAAGCACTGGAGAAACAAGAACGAATTTTAATTGTTGCAGATTTTGATGCTGATGGGGCGACAAGTTGTGCCTTGATGATTCGTGGTCTGACAATGATGGGAGTGAAAGACATTGTTTATGTTGTGCCAAACCGATTTGAATACGGTTATGGTTTAACTCCTGAAATTGTCGATGTTGCTTTGGATTATGAACCTGATTTATTAATAACCGTTGATAATGGTATTTCAAGTGCAGCGGGTGTTAAACGCGCTAAAGAAAGTGATGTTAAAGTATTAATAACTGATCATCATTTACCGGCTGATGTGTTACCTAATGCAGATGCAATCGTTAACCCCCAATTGGAAGGCGATCAGTTTAAAAGTAAGAACCTCGCTGGCGTCGGTGTTGTTTTTTATATTTTACTGGCTTTACGAGCGAGATTAAGAGAAGAACATTTTTTTGAGAAAAAGAATATAACCGTACCAAATTTAGCAAATCTATTAGATATTGTTGCGCTGGGTACGGTTGCTGATGTTGTGCCATTGGATAAAAATAATCGAACGCTTGTTACGCATGGTTTGAAGTTAATAAAGCATAATAAAACCATACCAGGTATTGCTGCATTATTTGAAATATCTGGAAGAAAGTTGTCTGCTATTACTGCAACTGATTTTGGCTTTTCTATTGCGCCAAGATTAAATGCAGCGGGCCGTTTAACTGATATGTCCTTAGGTATTGAATGTTTATTGACTGATGATGTTGATAAAGCAAAGCAAATGGCGAGTCAATTAAATGAATTAAACAATGAACGCCGACAAATACAGAGTGAAATGCAAGAGCAAGCGATGTTGTTTCTGGATGATTATATTGAAAAAACATCGAAAGATATTCCTTTAGGCTTGAGCTTGTATAACACAGATTGGCATCAAGGGGTTATTGGTATTCTGGCGGCAAAAGTCAAAGAAAAATTTAACCGTCCAGTTATCGCTTTTGCAAAAGAAAGTGATATTGATCAGGATGATATTATTAAAGGATCAGCGCGCTCAATTAATGGTTTACATATTCGTGATTTATTGGAAGAAATTACACGCCGACATCCAGATTTGATCTTGACTTTTGGTGGACATGCGATGGCTGCCGGTTTAACAATTAAAGAGTCTGATTTTAATCATTTCTCCTCAATATTTGTTAAGACATTAAACGATTTTATTTCGCTGGAAAATTTACAGGATGAATGTCTGACTGATGGTGAATTATCCAGCAACGATGTTTCGATGGCATTGGCTCATGAAATTCAGCAGGCAGGCCCCTGGGGACAACATTTTCCGGAACCTGTTTTTGATGGCCAATTTAAGGTGATGGATAAACGTATTGTGGGTGAAAAGCATTTAAAACTTCGTTTACAAATTGACGGCAATAATCGAATATTTGATGCTATTGCTTTTAATCAGACAGATGAAAACTGGCCCTATAATTCACATGAAATATATTCAACCTATCGTCTCGATATCAATGAGTTTCGTGGGAATAGTCAACTTCAATTGATTGTCGAACACATCGAGCCACTCTAAAAGCTTAGAATAAGCCATTCTATTAAAGGGTTTTAATAAATAACCTTTTTTACTCATTATTTGGCCTTTATTTTGCATTTTCTCTAAAGGAATAGAGAAGCTTGCAGTTAAAGACATTATGAGCATGATGGAAATAACAACAAATCAAAATGGATATACCAGGACAATGTTAACGTGGGTAGCGTTGTTCATTTTTATATCGGTTTGCGAGACAGTTATGACCTCACTTCATGACTATCATACTCAGAAAATAATGACCGATGGCGAATTGATAAAAGAAAAAACATTTCTTATTACTGAAATGCATAAAGAAATGTTATTGATAACCCGGACACAACTTGAATTATTACATGCTACAAATGAGACGCACGTAATAACTAAATTATCAGACTTATCAAGCTTAGTCTCTAGTTATCTTCTTAATTACTATCAATTTAAGAATGTGGCAGACGAATATGATGTAGGTTTGCTAAATAAATTCAAGCTTAGTTTTGAAAAGTGGCAAGGTTTCAATGAAGGGTTATTGACTTACGCAAATATAATTTCTGATTCCGGTTTTATTAATACATTGAATAAGGTTGATATGGCTATTAATCAACTTGATGGAAATGAAACTCTACTGCTTATCTCTAAATTAGAAGACTCAGCTAACAATATTAATTAAATCTTGCTTGCTTGAGACGTTTTAAATATTCCGTATGACACATCTCGTTGATCAAGCTATTTCACAAGAGTATCGGTATAGCGATAACTTATTGATAAGTATTAATTATTATCTTTGATATAAAAGTGTCAAGTTTATTAATTAATCCTTAAGTCCTTAATTTTTATTAAAGTTTTTATTTTTTCAGGCGATAAACTTTGAATATGAAATCAGCATTTATTTATGGATTTTAAAAAATTGGAATTATTGATTTTCAGCATATATAGAAAAAGTCATGATAAAAAAACTAAATGTTTTGCTCATTGAAAATAATGATGCTAACTCTCTTTATTTAAAAGAGATGTTGTTCGATGTAGCAGAAGGGAAACATCTTATTACTGTTGTACGTACTGTTGCTGAAGCGATGACTTTATTAAAAAACAAGAATTTTGATATTGTTATTACCGATTTGGATTTACCTGATACAAATGGACTGGATATTATCAAAAGTATTCAGGTGACTAATTCTAAGTTGCCAATAGTTGTTTTAACAGGACAAACAAATGAACAATTAGCATTAAAAATTATAAAAATGGGCGTGCAGGACTACCTTATTAAAGGTCAGGGAGATGCTCACTTAATAAACCGGGTCATTGATTATTCTATCGAACGCAAGAAAAATTTCGAAGAGCTCAGCCATTTAGTTAACTGTGATAATTTAACAGGCCTTGCTAACAGGCCGTTATTTCTTGAACGTCTGGATAGGGCTTTAATTCGTGCTGATAGAAATAAAACATTAGTTGCCTTATTTGTAATTGATCTCGACAGGTTTAAAAATATTAACGAAACACTGGGCCATGAAGCAGGAGATAATCTTTTAGTCGATGTTGCTAATAGATTAAAAAAATGTACTCGTGAAGGTGATACAATTGCGCGTTTAGGTGGTGATGAATTTACCATTATTATGGAGGATATAAGAAGTATTGATGATGTTGAAACTGTGGCTGAAAAAGTATCAAGTTTCATGCAGGGAAAGTTTTGTATTAAACAACATGATGTTTTTGTTACCCCAAGTATTGGTATAACCGTATACCCTCTGGATGATACAGAGTCTGGTAATTTATTTATTAATGCAGATAGCGCAATGTATGATGCTAAAGAAAGCGGACGTAATTGTTATCGTTTTTATACCGCAGATATGAATTCTCATTTTATCGAAAAGGTAAATTTAGAAACAAAACTAAGACGGGCAATAGAAAATGAAGAATTTGTTTTATATTACCAACCTAAATTTAATGTCAATGAAAAATATCCAATAGGTGCCGAAGCGTTAATTCGGTGGAATGATCCAGTAGAAGGTATGGTTTCTCCCGCATTGTTTATTCCGTTAGCTGAAGAAACTGGTTTAATTGGTCCTATTACTGATTGGGTCATTAAAGAAGCATGTACGCAAAACTCTAAATGGCAGCAGCAAGGTTATAATCCTATAAAAATGGCTGTTAACTTATCACCGAAACAATTTAATCGAGAAGATATTGTTAGTCGGATTTTTAATCAGATAATAAGTTCAGATCTTTCACCTAAATATGTAGAACTGGAAATCACCGAAGGAGCATTAGTAGAAGATGTCGAAAAAAGTTGTGACATACTTATTAAACTAAAAAATGGGGTATACACGTTTCTATTGATGATTTCGGTACGGGCTATTTATCGTTAAGCTATTTAAAGAAATTTCCACTGGATACTCTAAAAATAGATCAATCTTTTGTACGTGATTTAATGGAAGATTATGATGATGCGGCAATTGTTTCTGCCATTATTGCGATGGCTAGAAGCCTGAAGCTCAATGTTATTGCTGAGGGTGTTGAGAATCAGGAGCAGTTAAATTATCTGGCTGCTCATGGCTGTGATGAAGTTCAGGGATACTTTCTGGGGAAACCTGTGCCTGCTGATGAGTTTGAACGGTTTTTAGTAAAAAAAGCTGGAGTCGTCACAGCCTTGCACCTCGTAAACCCATCTTAAAGTTTCAGTTTTTCTCCCTCATTTAATTATTTTAGCCATGGCTATTAAGCCGGCTTTGCCTATAGTAGATTGCGC
>JBELBG010000149.1:0-3899 GCA_042095435.1 Thiotrichaceae bacterium
TCTAAAATTTCTTCATCTTCAAACGCTTCTAATTCATCAAGATAACTTGGTAACGCTTCATTCCTTGCAGACTCTACAGGAAAGTCAGCTTCTTCAATTTCAAATTGAAACTCATCTGCAACCGAGTCTTCACTCTCATATATCTCACCCTTAATTGCATTTAACTTTTCAAGGTGTGATGAGTAGTTATCATACTCGTTAACATAAGCTGTCAACACCTGCTGAAACTCCTCAGGATCTATAACCTCCTCCTGCTTTAAGGTTAAAACATTAATTCGTTCACTTAATACTTTAAGTAACTCTTTTAGCTCAACTTCTTCAACGTTCACGGTACACAAGTCGTCACCTTCACATTGTGCTAAAGATAAAGCAATGCCTGCACCTATTGTTTTAAAAAGTGCAGCTTCAGCTTGTAATATACTTACTTCCGCATCGGCAGCTTCTTCATTATCAAGAATAGCAGCAGGCAAATTAATACTGACTATAAATAATAAAAGAGACAAGAATGTTTTCATATTAATAATAATTTGCCAGTAAATTAACTTTAGAGTCATCTAGACTCAATAAATGACTACCGTAATGCAGTGTTTGCATAGAATTATAATCACGCATTTCTGCCGTGAACATCTGTGATCCAGAATATTCGTATAATCTAGCTTCAGTACCTTCTAATAATAGTTTAATCTGGTTTTCAATAAATACTGCTTCAGATTTCGCTGCGTCAATAATCTTATCAAGCGCTTCTTGCGTTAACTCAATTCCGATAGCTTTTCCTAAACGGACGCGTTCTTCTGGGTTTGCTTTTAAACTTGTTAACCACTCTATTCTTGTTTTAACTGTCTCAAGAACTTTTGCTAAACGTTCAACTTCGTCTGTTGAAACATTTTCATCAAAGAAACTATCATCATCGAGCTCTTCATCCATTTCTTCATCTTCTTCATATTCATCTTCTGCAAAGAAATTTTCTAATTCCTGACGATAATTATTGAATTCTTTTAACTCTTTATTAAATTCTCCTATCAATTCTTCAAGATCAGCACGAACATCAGAATCAGACTCTTCAGCTAACCTTCTTTCAAGTTCAAGTAATCGAGCTTCTAATGATTGAATCAAATAAGTGATTTCATCTTCTGAAATACTCGGCGCACAACCTTCAGACTCCTCACACTGCGCCAATGATAAGGCCAAACCAGAACCAATCTGACCAAACAGCGTTAATTCTTCTTCAAACAAACCGACATCAATAAATGCCAGTGTCTCTAAACCAACCAAATTTGAAGCAGGATTAAGACTGAAACTAAATGTGACACCCGCTTCAAAACCAGCAGCTGTTAAAAAACCACCATCAATTGATGCGTCAAACAATGGATCAGTATCAACATCCTGACTATTACTTAATTCATTAAATTCGATTCGGCCGCCTAAACCTACAGCGATATCAACTTCTTCATTATTTGTTGTTAAAACTATATCTAAAGAATCTATAGCTGTATCTGCAACAAGAACAATATTAGCCACATCAGCTCCTGCTGTAGTACCCTGTGAATCTAATGTTCTAATTGCTCCCCCAGTTAATATAGTACCCGTTGTACCTCCAAGTTCACCGTTTGCACCAATGCCAATCGTACCATTCGGAATAGTTACATCACCATTTAGGACAACATCACCTGCTAAAAAGGTCATTGAACCATTACCTAACCTATTAAGGTCACTACCTATAGTCATCGTAGCGGCATCCACATCAATAGTATCGTTGTAAAAAGGATCCGTACCATTCGCAACAGTACCACCAAATATTAGATGACCATTAACTGACCCTGCTAATAAACTAGTAATATTTTGTCCACCCGTTCCTATAGTTAAATCTTGACTATCAGGAACAGTAATAGCTAATGAATCAGCAGTAGTCATATTGACAGTTGTTGGGAAGGTTATACCTCCCGAATTAGTAACAAATACATTATCGCCACTTAAAGTTAATGGAGTTGCAGCATTTGCAAAATTTAAAGCATTTGCATTTATAGTTACATCTGTTGCAGTTATTGACGTTCCAACATTAATATTAAATGCACCAGTTAATGTAATTGTTTGTAAAACAAATGCCGTTGTATCAACAATCGTTACGTTGTTCAGTCCACCTGTACTGTTAAAATCAACTGCGCCGTTAAATGTATTGGCAGCTGAATCTAATATGATATTCGCACCGGCTGCATTCGCATTAAACGCTGCAGCATTTGTCACTATCACATTACCGCTGTCCGTGATGTCTCCTGCAGTAGTCGTTACCGTTAACGTACCACTTACCGTCGAGGCACCCAAGTCCAATGCATTCGCATCTGTTATCGCAACGTTGTTACCACTTGTAATTGAAACTGTATTGTAATTACTCGCCGCCTGATCTAACGTGATGTTATTAGCCGCACCTGCAGCCAATGTCGTTGTACCCGCTACCGTTATCGTGCCACTGTCAGTAATCGCCCCGTTTGCTGTAACGCCTAACGTCCCGCTCACTGTTGATGCACCTATATTAATATTATCCGTATCAGTAATCGCAACATCATTGCCACTCGTAATAGCGACTGTGTTGAAATCACTCGCTGCTTCATCCAACGTGATGTTATTACCTGCTCCCGCCGCCAATGTCGTCGTACCGGCAACCGTTAATATTCCACTATCAGTAATTCCTGCTGCTGTAACATTTAATGCGCCACCTACTGTAGTTGCTTGTAAATCCAATGCCGTCGTATCCACTATCGTGACATTACCTAGCCCACCTGTACTGTTAAAATCAACCGTGCCGTTAAACGTATTACCGGCTGAATTTAATGTAATATTTGATCCCACTGCATTTGCATTAAAAACCGCTGCATTTGCAACAGTAATATTACCAGTGTCAGTAATTGATCCATTTGCAGTAACAGTTAATGTATCTGATACTGTAGAAGTACCTAAATTAATTCCGTTAGTATCTGTTATCGCTACGATATTACCGCTAGTAATTGCAACAGTACTGAAATTACTAGCCGCTTCATCTAAGGTAATATTATTAGCAGCCCCTGCTGCCAATGTCGTCGTACCCGAAACGGTCACTGTCCCACTGTCGGTAATACCTATTGCAGTAACACCTAAATCACCGCCCACTGACGTTGTGTGTAAATCTATTGCTGCTGCAGTTGTACTTAACGTCGCATTACCTGTTGTAGTTAAGCCTATCGTTGTCGTACCACCGGCTACTGTCACTGTATTTATGTTAAAGCCACCATTATTATCAAGAAAACTAATGTCTCCTGTATTTGCTGCTAAATCGGTTATCGCATTAGCCGTATTCGTTAAAGTAAAGTCACCGCCAGCACCTATCAATGACAGTCCGTTCGCAATAATACCGCCTGCACCCGTTGTCACCGTACCGCCGACACTTTCTAACTCAACATTAAAACCAGTTGCATTAATACCCGCAACTGCAAAGCCTGTATCATCTTTAAACGTTAGGTCTCCACCTAAAGCAAAGTTATCGGCATCCAACGTCGTTACCGCGTTGTTCGCATCGTTTAAATCAAACGTACCGTTTTCTAATATTAATGTCGGTGTTGTTATCGCTTGAGTTTGTGTTACCGTCGCCGCACTGTCTAATGTCGTCGTTGTGGACGTTGTCAAACCGGTAGTGGTTCCACCACCTGTCACCGTCACCGCTCCAATCGCATAACCCGAGTCTTCATCAAAACTCACACTGTCTGTGTTACCTGCTAAGGTCGTAATCGCATTACCACCACCGCCATTAGTCAAGGTGTATATACCACCGGCACCAAGTAACGCTAAACCATTAGCTAATATATTACCTGTCTGGGTCACCGTACCGCCGACACTTTCTAACTCAACATTAAAACCAGTTGCATTAATAC
>JBELBG010000149.1:3999-4529 GCA_042095435.1 Thiotrichaceae bacterium
GTCGGTGTTGTTATCGCTTGAGTTTGTGTTACCGTCGCCGCACTGTCTAATGTCGCTGATACCGTTGCTGTTAAACCAGCAGTATTAACAGTTCCGATGGCATAACCTGAATCTTCATCGAAACTTACAGTGCCTGTGTTACCTGCCAACGTCGTTATCGCATTCGCTGCGGTATTTAATGTAAATGTACCTCCAACACCTAATAACTCTAAACCTGCAGCAGTTATTGCCTGAGCTTGTGTCACCGTTGATGTGCTAGTTAATGATGTGTTACCAGTTGTAGTTAAGCCAACTGTATTAACAGTACCGATAGCAAAGCCACCATTACTATCTTGGAAACTGACTGCTCCAGTATTACCCGCCAGTGTCGTAATCGCATTATTTTGTGTGTCTAATGTATAAGTACCTCCAGCACCTAATAACTCTAAACCTGCAGCCGTAATCACTGCACTTTGCGTTACCGTCCCACCGACACACTCTAAGGTCGCGTTGTTCGCGCCCGCATTAATACCCGCAACTGCAAAGCCTGT
>JBELBG010000150.1:0-4454 GCA_042095435.1 Thiotrichaceae bacterium
ATGTTATTAAAACAGAAGCCGGCTATGAATTTGTTCCGACTTTGCTCTAGTTTTTTTAGACTTCTATCCAGGTGCCATTACAGGCTTCGTACGTTTTTCCATCTACAGCGATACGATCTCCGTTTTCGAATGCTTCGTCGTTCCAATAACATTTAACGCCTTCTACTGTTAACACGGTTGCATCATCGTCTACAGGCCCTGTAATTTTTGATGTTTTCTTTGCTGGATCAGCGGCTTCAACTGCTTTCGGATCTGACATAGCTTCCTCCCGTGTAGATTATGTCCCCTATAATAATGCCGGAATTGCAATTCTTCCAGCAATCATAAAATATTATTTTAGTTTAGCTTTGTTACTGATTGCGTTCAAAATAGTATGGCTGGAATTCGTGTCACAATCAAAAGTTTCACTATTATCTAAGTTTGCGGCTGTTGTCTTATCCAGGCTACATAAACAAATAAACCCGGCATCATTCAACAGGCTGCTTATTTCTGTAATATTTCCAGCAAGTTCGCTTTCATCCAGAACAATGCAAGCATGACCCATATCAAATAATAGTCGTTCAACTTCACGTGCTGTTTGTGAATTATTTTCACCTGTAAGACAAGCGGTAAAAGACTGCTGACCATAACGCGCGATGCGTTCTTCTTCAGTAACAGATAATAATTCATCGTTTTCAATTGCACCGATAATCATGCCTGCTGCGACGGTAACATTACTTAAACGATCAATAATAATAAACGCGCCAGAACCATGACTTAACTTATAAGAATCAAAAGGCACGGAAGCTGTTAGCGTGACATCACAGTGACCAATTTCATTCAGATTTAACTCGTCTGCATCTGACTTTTCTAATGTGTTGACATCGATTCGATGATTAATTTTTGATACCGAACCGTTTATGAGCTTTGTGCCAACCTTAATATAGTATTGCTTACCAATAGTCATGGCTTGTTCAGTCATCCAGACAATTTTGGCATTAAACTTATTACTTATTATTGGTAAGTCATCACTATCTGCAAGCATATCACCGCGACTGACATCTATTTCATCTTCAAGTGTCAGAGTAATGGCCATCGGTGGAAAGGCTTCTTCCAGCTCGCCTTCGCTTGTCACTATCGCCTTAACCTTGCTGGTTTTACCTGACGGTAATGCTGTGATGGCATCACCTTTTCTAACTATTCCAGCAGCTATCGTGCCGCAGAAACCGCGAAAATCGAGATTAGGACGATTAACGTATTGCACAGGAAAGCGAAAGTTCTCAAAATTTTGATCGGCTGCAATTTCAACCGTTTCAAGAATTCCCATCATAGGCTTACCCGTATACCATGGCATTTCAGTACTGCTATTAACGACGTTATCACCTTTTAACGCAGAAATAGGTATGAAGCGGATATCCATTTTTTCCAAGTTCTGTGTGAAATCGAGGTAGTCGCTTTTTATTTTGTTAAAAACAGCTTCATCATAATCAACCAAGTCCATTTTATTAACCGCAACAACAATGTGTTTAATGCCGAGTATGGAAGCGATAATGCTGTGGCGACGTGTTTGTGTTTGTACACCAAAACGCGCATCAATAAGAATAATCGCCAGATCACAGGTTGAGGCACCGGTTGCCATGTTACGCGTGTATTGTTCATGTCCCGGCGTGTCGGCAATGATGAATTTACGATTCGTGGTTGAGAAATAACGATAAGCGACATCAATGGTAATACCTTGCTCACGCTCAGCCTGCAAACCATCAACCAGCAATGCCAGATCAACATCATCACCTGTTGTGCCAGACTTAACACTGTCTGCTGTAATTGCGGCAAGATGATCTTCGTAAATCATCTTTGAGTCGTGCAGTAAGCGACCAATTAACGTACTTTTACCATCGTCAACGCTACCGCAAGTTAATAAACGCAATAATTCTTTTTTTTCATGCTGCTCAAGATAAGCATCGATGTCTGTGCTAATGAGTTCTGATTGATGTGACATCTTAAAAATACCCTTCGCGTTTTTTTTCTTCCATCGAACCGGCTTGATCATGATCAATTACACGGCCCTGACGTTCTGATGTTTTTGTTAATAACATTTCCTGAATAATTTCAGGTAGGGTTGTCGCTGATGATTCAACGGCACCGGTTAATGGGTAACAGCCCAAGGTACGGAAACGCACCATTTTCATTTCCGGTGTTTCGCCTGGTTCCAGTGGTATACGGTCATCATCGACCATAATGTCAACGCCATCACGGTTCACCACAGGGCGTTCTTTTGCGTAATATAAAGGGACGATAGGAATACTTTCCAGATGAATGTATTGCCAGATATCCAGCTCTGTCCAGTTTGAAAGAGGAAAGACACGAATGCTTTCGCCTTTATCCACTTTACCGTTATAGATATTCCATAATTCAGGCCGTTGGTTTTTCGGATCCCAACGGTGATTTTTATCTCGGAAGGAATAGATGCGTTCTTTCGCGCGAGATTTTTCTTCGTCCCGACGGGCACCACCAAATGCAGCGTCGAATTGATACTTATCCAAAGCCTGTTTTAAGGCTTGGGTCTTCATAATATCGGTGTGTTTTTGACTACCGTGCGTGAAAGGACCGACACCGGCATCGACACCTTCTTGATTTGTATAAACAAGTAGATCCAGTCCCAATGTTTTTGCCAGATTGTCACGAAATTGGATCATTTCCTTAAATTTCCAGGTAGTATCAACATGGAGTAAAGGAAAGGGTGGTTTACCGGGCGCAAATGCTTTCAGTGCTAGTTGCAGCATTACCGCTGAATCTTTGCCTATAGAATACAGCATGACTGGTTTATCGAATTCAGCAGCGACTTCGCGAATAATATGAATGCTTTCTGCTTCGAGCTGTTTAAGGTGCGTTAATTTATAATCGGTCATGCTTATATCGTTTGGTTATTTAAGGTGAAACACCGCTTAAATTTATGTCGGGGCTCCAAAAAGCCGGGCATTATAGCAGAAGCCATTATCTCGGCTAGTTGATCCTTAGAATTTAACGGAATGACTTTATTCCTTGCTGTTTAGCTTAAAAATACCTTGTTCCTTCCCGATTAATTTTTATTAGTGTGTTGACAATGAGAAATATTAGACTATATTTAGCACTCACTATATAGGAGTGCTAACAGATTTTGTTAGTTCTTGAAAATCAACAGGTTAGGAATTAAGGAGGTTTGCTTCAATGAATATCCGACCATTACATGATCGTGTGATTGTGAAACGCGTGGAAGAAGACAAAATGTCACCGGGCGGAATTGTTATCCCCGATTCAGCAACAGAAAAACCAATCGAAGGCGAAATTATTGCTGTCGGTAACGGTAAATTATTGGATAACGGTGAGTTACGTGCACTGGATCTTAAGAAAGGTGACAAAGTGTTATTTGGCAAGTATTCCGGTACTGAAGTCAAAGTCGGCGGTGAAGATTTATTAGTTCTTCGCGAAGACGACATCATGGGCGTCATTGAGTAATTCAAATAAATAATTTAGTCAGGAGAAAATAATCATGGCTGCAAAAGAAGTTAAATTTTCGGACGATGCCCGCGCCCATATGGCGAAAGGTGTTAACGTCCTTGCGAATGCTGTAAAGCAAACGCTTGGCCCAAAAGGCCGTAATGTTATTTTAGACAAGAGCTTTGGTGCTCCAACCGTAACCAAAGATGGTGTCTCAGTAGCAAAAGAAATTGAACTTGAAGACAAGTTTGAAAACATGGGTGCACAGATGGTAAAAGAAGTTGCTTCTAAAACCTCTGATGTTGCCGGTGACGGAACAACCACTGCAACCGTACTTTCACAAGCAATCGTTCGTGAAGGACAAAAAGCAGTAACTGCGGGTACCAACCCTATGGATATCAAACGTGGTATTGATAAAGCAGTTACAGCAGCAGTTGAAGAATTAAAAAACCTTTCAAAACCTTGTGAAGACAGCAAAGCTATCGCACAGGTTGGTACCATCTCTGCAAACTCTGATAGCGATATCGGTAATATCATTGCAGAAGCAATGGAAAAAGTAGGTAAAGAAGGTGTTATCACTGTTGAAGAAGGTTCAGGTCTTGATAATGAACTGGACGTAGTAGAAGGAATGCAGTTTGACCGTGGTTATCTTTCTCCTTACTTCATTAACGATCAGCAAACCATGAGCGTTGAACTGGAAAGCCCATTCATCCTTCTTTTCGACAAGAAGATCTCAAACGTTCGTGATTTACTGCCTATCCTTGAAGGCGTTGCAAAAGCAGGTAAGCCTTTATTAATCATCGCAGAAGACATCGAAGGTGAAGCTCTGGCAACTTTGGTTGTGAACAACATGCGCGGTATCGTTAAAGTTGCTGCAGTTAAAGCACCTGGTTTTGGTGATCGTCGTAAAGCAATGTTAGAAGATATCGCTATTCTGACTGATGCAACGGTTATCTCTGAAGAAGTTGGTTTGAGTCTTGAAAAAGCTGACCTTGATG
>JBELBG010000151.1:0-4454 GCA_042095435.1 Thiotrichaceae bacterium
ATATCTGGCGGGTGATTATTCAATAGCTGATATTGCTACCTGGCCGTGGATCAGTGGTCATAAATGGTCAGGATTGAATATTGAAGATCTAGCGCATCTTAAACGTTGGTTTGAACAGATTGGAAAACGAAAGGCCGTTATTATTGGCAAGGATATTCCCGATGAAATGGAGGCTGGAACGGACAAGTCAAAAGAAGATGTCGTCCGTCAATTTGTAATCTAGAACCTATCCACGCATCCAGCTGTGAAACTTTTCCACGAGTTTTAATAAGCCTTGTGGCGCATTAGCTTTTTTCCAGACACCCGCTGCAAATTTATTCGCTTCTGATAGCGTAGGGTAAATGTGTATTGTGCCTAGTATCTTGTTCATGCCAAAGCCGTGTTTCATGGCACTGATGTATTCAGTTATTAATTCACCGGCATGATCACCAATAATGGTAACGCCCAGTATTTTATCTTTGCCTGGAACGGTTAATACTTTAACAGAGCCATGATCTTCGCTTTCAGCGATAGCGCGATCCAGATCATCGATCCCATAATGCGTTACTTCATAAGCTATACCTTTTTCCTTAGCTTCCAATTCGTTTAAACCGACATGCGCAACTTCAGGATCAGTAAAGGTCGCCCAAGGGATAACAGAATAATCTACTTTAAATTTTTTGAACTTACCAAACAGGGCATTGACTGATGCATACCAGGCTTGATGAGCAGCGGTATGGGTAAATTGATATGGTCCTGCAACATCACCGCAGGCATAGATATTGGGAATAGAAGTTTGTAGCTTCTCGTTTACGCGTACTGTTTTATTTGGATTTGTTTTAATATCGAGTTCTTCCAATCCAAAACCGCTAGTATTAGCTGCACGACCTACCGCTACAATAATTTCATCAAACTCTATTTCAATCACCTGATCATTATGCTCACAGACAAGTATCTTTTGCCCGTTTCGGTCAATCACTTCTTTTGCTAAATGACTAGTACGAACATCGATACCCTCATCAAGAAAACGTTGATTAATCATGGCGGATATCTCTTCATCTTCCCTAACCATAATTCGCGGTAACATTTCAATTTGTGTTACCTGACTGCCTAAACGGCAAAATGCCTGTGTTAACTCACAGCCGATAGGCCCGCCGCCGAGAACAATCAGGCGTTTGGGTAAATCACGCATTTCCCAGAGATTGTCCGAAGTCAGGCAATTAATTTCATTTAGTCCTTTTATAGGTGGGACAAATGGACGTGCACCAGTGGCGATAATTATACTACGCGTACTCAGTGTTTTGCCATTAACTTCAACAGTCCAGGGAGATGTTATTGTTGCTTCGCCTTCAATGCACTCTACGCCCAGGCTTTCATAACGTTCGATTGAATCATGTGGTTCAATTTTTTTTATTGTTGACTGAACACGTTCCATAACAGCGGCAAAGTTGATGCTCGATTCAGGAACATTAATGCCAAATTCATCTGCACGTTTTATCAGTGATGCAACTTTGGCTGATTTGATTAGAGCTTTCGATGGAACACAGCCTGTATTTAAACAGTCGCCTCCCATCTTATGTCGCTCTATCAGTGTGACTTTTGCATTGACTGCTGCGGCAATATAGACCGAGACTAGTCCGGCGGAGCCCGCACCAATAACGATTAAATTACGATCAAACTTATTCGGTTTGGGCTGGCTCATTTTGAGGTATGGCTTTCCGCCTCAGTTTCTGGATCGATAAAGTCTTCCATACCATCTCCATGACGATGTTTTCTTATATAAACCAGCGCTTTTTTAGCGACTAACGGGAATACACCCAAAGCAACAAAAGAAAGTATTAATTCGAGTGACAAGACATCGCCGGGAGACTCTATTTTTGCCAGCTGTGTTCCTGCATTAACAAAAATAATGGTAGGCAATAACATGCCTATTTGACTGACAAGTGCAAAGTTAATTGTTTTTATTGGTGTTAATGCCATCAGGTTATTAACGATAAAAAAAGGAAAGATGGGAACGAAGCGGATGGTAAATAAATATAAATTACCTTCTTTACGGATGCCGTGGTTTATCGGTTCAAGATAATTTTTAAATTTGTTCTGTACATAATCATGAAACAGATAACGCGCTACCAAAAAGGCAGCGGTCGCCCCCAATACCGAACCGAAAGAGACCAATATCGTACCCCAAACAACGCCAAATATTGCACCGGCAGCCAGTGTCATAATGCCTGCGCCGGGTAATGAAACACCGGTGACAAGAATATAGCTGATAAAGAAAATTAAACCTGTTTTAAATGGATTGAGCTCGTAGTAATTATTGATAGCGTTTTGCTGCGATTTTACATAAGCCAGATTCAGGTATTGACCGAGATCTAGACTTAGAAATAAGGCTACAATGATGACAAAAATAGATACGATGGCGATTTTTTTACTACTCATATGCGAGCTTAGAGTTTTATTTGAGAATTAGTTCCATTTGATTTTTACAGCTTGGATCATACGCTAATAATAATTAAAAAAGGCTGTTGAGAGTAACTCAGCAGCCTTTTAAATCATACTTATGTTTATAAACTTAAGTCATAGTAAATAACAGGCCGCCAACTGAGCCTGCTGTTTTACCGGGAAAAAAGAGTGACTTAATGAAGTTAAGTGGATTGCTACTCATTTTTTCCAGCTTTTGTTCAATTTTTAACTCATATTCCTTGGCAAAAGTATTATTAAATACCAAGTCATTTAACGAAATATGTTTATGGATTTTGTTGCTTATTTGTCCCATCTCCGGCACAAACATCCAGCGATAATTATGACTACGGCAACAATAGCCTTTTAGCCCCAGATACCAACATTGATAAACGTTCATAGTAAATACTCCGCACTCTTTATTATTCTTATTTCTGCAACAGATATACCATAAGCTATTAATGCTGAACTTGTTTTAATTAATCTGTGACATTAATCACAATATTCATATTAAAATAGTTTAAAAATCAATAAGATAACTATTTAATATTAGCGTGGGAATAACTGAAAACGACGATGTTGTGGTTAGGTTTAATCGAAAATACTAAATATTGTGTCGTAGACTGATGACATAGCTTTTGGATTCTGTTCATTAAAAAGGTAGGATACAAACCTAAAAGGAACAAATTAAAAATAAAATGATAAAAAAATACGCTCTCTGTTTTCTTCTTTCTTTAGTCTCAGTAAGTGTTTTTGCTGCTGATTTAAGTAGCCCTACTGGACGTGTTAAGGATTCGGTTAATAAAGTCCTAAAAGTTTTAAAGGATGAATCGCTGGATCGCGAAGCACGTTGGAGCAAAATTGGCATTGTTATTAATGACAGTTTTGATTTTCGCAGTATGTCACAAAGCATATTGGCTACGAACTGGAAAAAAGCAACGCCAGAAGAGCGTCAGCAGTTTGTTGTTTTCTTTTCGCAGTATCTTGAAGATACCTATCGAACCAAGATCGAAGCCTATACCAACCAGAAAGTTGAATTCATTGGAGAAACGGTTCGCGGTAAGAAAGCCGTCGTTGAAACAGTCATTATTACTGATAACTCTGAAATACCCATTAATTATAAATTAAAAAATAATGATGGTTTCTGGTATGCGTATGACGTTGTTATTGAAGGAATCAGTCTTGTAAGCAATTACAGAAGTACGTTTTCCGCGATTGTTAAAAATGATGGAATGGATGGCTTATTAAACGACATTCAAAGTCGTGTTAATAAATATAAGGCATCTCAGAAAGAAGCGCCGGCAAAAGAAGAGTTATCAGAGGATAGCTAAAGATAATCAGTAAAATATTATTAATCGACTGATTCAAAAATATATTTACTGATTAACTCTTCGAGGTTGATTGACGGTTCGGTTTCAATGATTTCCATTCCTGCTTCAACCATATCTTCACTACCACCAGCTGAAATTTTTATAAATTTATCACCGATAATACCTGCGGTTCTTATTGATGCGATAGAGTCATCTGGTATCAATATTTCTTTTGGTATACTTATACTGACATCAGCGAGATAGTTTTCCGTATCAAATTCAATCTTTTTTACTTTACCAACAGTAACGCCTGCTATCTCGACGTAAGCGCCTTCACGTAAACCTGAGGCAGATGTAAATTTGGCTTTAATGACATATTCATCGTTATTAAATAAGCCAACATCACCTAAACGTAATGCAAGAAAACAAATAGCAATAATGCCTGCAAGCATGAATATGCCGACTAAGAGTTCTGTATGTTGTTTATCGTTCATAATTTTATAATATCAATGCACTGATTAAGTAATCACTAAAAAGAATTGCCATCGAAGAGAGGACAACAGATTCGGTTGTAATTCGACTTACGCCTTCCGAGCCATAAGCACCACGTTTATCTAGATGTAAATTAAATCCTTTATCGCATGCTATCCAGACAATTAATAAACCAAACACAATCGACTTGGAAAAACACATTAATGTATCCCG
>JBELBG010000152.1:0-4420 GCA_042095435.1 Thiotrichaceae bacterium
AAAATAATCTGCTGAGACTATTAATGGGGGAGTAGTTTTGTCTGGAAGTATTCTTGATCAGGGTTTAAATCTGATGTCTTTTGGTATGGGAACGGTGTTTATTTTTCTTACCTTGTTGGTGATAGCTACCAGCATGATGTCTAGCCTTATTGGTAAGTTCTTTTCAGAAACTGAACAAGAGTCAAAGCTTTCTGCTGGTTCTGCGAAGCAAAAAGACGAACAACAGGTCGTTTCGGCTATTATGGCCGCCATCAAACTTTACCGTAGTAACAGTAATAAATAATATCTAAAAATCGAGTTCTAGGAAGTATCATCATGAATAACAATCAACCGCTTGGAATAACGGATGTCGTGTTACGCGACGCACATCAGTCGCTGTTCGCTACACGGCTAAGACTGGACGATATGCTACCCATTGCTGAGAAGCTGGATCAGGTTGGGTTTTGGTCATTGGAATCCTGGGGTGGGGCAACCTTTGATGCGTGTATCCGTTTTCTTGGTGAAGATCCTTGGGATCGTATCCGTGAATTAAAAGCTGTAATGCCGAATACGCCTCAGCAAATGCTTTTCCGGGGCCAGAATATATTGGGATATCGGCATTATGCTGATGATGTTGTTGAAAAGTTTGTCGAGCGAGCAGCAGTTAATGGTATTGATGTCTTCCGCGTTTTTGATGCGATGAATGATGTCCGTAATCTGGAAACGGCAGTTAAGGCAGTGATTAAACAGGATAAACATGCTCAAGGTACATTGTCTTATACAGTAAGCCCGGTTCATACTCTAGAAGGATGGATCGATATGGCGCGTCGACTGGAAGATATGGGGGCTCATTCTATTGCCATTAAAGATATGGCCGGACTACTTAAACCGTACGATGGTTTTGAACTGGTCACCGAGTTGAAGAAGGCGGTTGATTTACCTATTCAATTGCATAGCCATGCCACTACAGGCCTTTCTGTTCCTACAATATTGAAGTGTGTCGAGGCAGGTATCGATAATGTTGATACATCAATCTCTTCCATGAGTATGACGTATGGGCACTCACCGACAGAAACCATTGTTGAAATATTCAAAGGTACAGACCGTGATCCTGGTCTTAATATCGATTTACTTGAAGAGATTGCAGCTTATTTCCGTGAAGTCCGCAAAAAATACGCTGCCTTTGAAGGTTCCCTAAAAGGTGTTGATTCACGCATCCTTATTTCTCAGGTGCCAGGTGGCATGTTGACTAATATGGAAAATCAACTGCGTGAACAAGGCGCAACCGATAAACTGGATGACGTGTTAGCGGAGATCCCGCAAGTAAGAGAAGACTTGGGCTATATTCCTCTGGTCACACCAACCTCTCAGATTGTAGGGACACAAGCAGTCCTAAATGTCTTGTCGGGCGAGCGATATAAAAACATCTCTAAAGAAACGGCTGGTGTTTTGAAAGGTGAATATGGTGCTACGCTCGCACCTGTTAATAGCGAATTACAAGCTCAGGTATTAGAAGGAGCAGAGCCGATTACTTGTCGCCCGGCCGATCTATTAGAGTCGGAAGTCGATAAACTGACAGCTGAGTTCAAAGGGCTGGTGAACGAACATTCGCTACGTGTAGCAGAAAATGAAATTGATGATGTGCTGACTTACGCATTGTTTCCACAAGTTGGCTTAAAGTTTTTACAAAATAGAGATAATCCGTCTGCGTTTGAACCGGTACCCACGGGAGAATCGTTAGCAGATAAACAAGCGACTAAAACAGCAGCGGGTTCAGAGGTGTATACCGTCAATGTTAATGGTCAGCAGTATGTTGTTGAGGTGAGCGAAGGCGGTGACTTGACACAAATCCAGCCGACCAATTCTGCTTCGCCTGCTGCAGTAGCGCCAGCTTCTTCAAGTGGACACGTTGAACCGATTACAGCACCACTCGCGGGTAATATTGTGCAGGTCAATGTTGCTCCGGGAGAACATGTACAGCAAGGTGATTTGGTCGTTATTCTTGAAGCCATGAAAATGGAAACACAGGTTTTAGCTTCTCATGCCGGTGTGGTGGATAGTGTTTCGGTGAATTCGGGTGATACTGTTGCTGTTGGCGACACATTGATCTTACTTAAATAAGGGCTAATCATGGAAGTACTTACTGGTTTATGGCTCGATTCAGGGCTAAGTCAAATTACGTTTGGTCAAATCTTAATGATGGCGGTTGGTTTACTGCTGCTTTATCTGGCGATTAGTAAAAACTTTGAACCCTTGTTATTGGTTCCCATTGGTTTTGGCGCAATTTTAGTGAATATTCCAGGAGCCGATTTTGTCGTAGAGCCTGTTTATGATGCTTTAGGGCAACTTGAATCACCGGGTGGTGTGTTTTACTACATCTATGAAGTCGGGATTGCTACAGGCATGTTTCCTCTACTCATTTTTATGGGTGTTGGTGCAATGACTGACTTTGGTCCATTACTGGCTAACCCTAAAACGTTATTTTTAGGTGCCGCTGCGCAATTTGGTATTTTTGCTACCGTTCTGGGTGCTGTAGCTTTGTCTATGTTGGGCTGGTTGGATTTTTCTATCGCTGATGCAGCTGCTATTGGTATTATTGGTGGTGCTGATGGGCCAACGGCAATTTTTGTTGCCAGTAGATTAGCGCCGGATTTATTAGGACCGATTGCTGTGGCGGCCTATTCGTATATGGCGTTAGTGCCCATCATTCAACCGCCTATTATGAAATTGTTTACCACTGAGGAAGAGCGCAAGATTGAGATGCAGCAATTGCGTCCGGTATCGCGTCAGGAAAAGATTGTTTTTCCGCTAGTCGTATTGATACTGGTCGCATTATTTATTCCAACTGCTGCACCTTTATTAGGGATGTTTTGTCTGGGTAACTTAATGCGTGAGTGTGGTGTTGTAGATAGATTAAGTGATACGGCACAAAATTCTTTAATTAATTCCGTAACTATTTTCTTAGGCTTGGCAGTAGGTTCGAAACTGAGTGCGGATCAATTTCTTGATACAAAAACTTTAGGCATTTTGTTATTGGGCATGGTGGCTTTTGCTATTGGTACTGCAGCAGGTGTTCTTATGGCCAAGCTTATGAACAAACTATCGAAAACACCGATTAATCCACTGATTGGCGCAGCAGGTGTATCAGCAGTCCCTATGGCAGCGCGCGTTGCCAACAAAATGGGACTGATGGCAAACCCGAATAACTTTCTGTTGATGCATGCTATGGGGCCCAATGTAGCGGGTGTCATTGGTTCGGCTATTGCTGCAGGCGTTATGATCAGCTTGGTTAGTGGTTAAGAGCAAAAAAGATTTAATAACGTTTAATTCTATACGTCGTCAAAACCTTTTGGACTCAAATACGCTTGAGTTAAGAGACACAGCCGTTCATCTAGTTGGTCAATCGATTGTTGAGTTGCAGTCTTGTACGTCGGTGATTATCACTTACGGATTGCTTTGTGCTTCTTTACTTTGACATCATTATCTTCTCTAGAGTTAACGATTAGTATTTAACTGAGTTATCAAGATATAAGCGACATTTAGATTATCTGATAAGATTAAGCGATTAAATTAATTTAACTTTGAAAAAATAAGATAAATATAATCACTACATAACATACAAAATGAAGCTAAATCCTGTCATCCTAGCTGGCGGTGGTGGAACCCGCCTTTGGCCTTTATCAAGAGAACATTATCCAAAACAGTTTCTTAACTTGTTTGGGAAAAAGACCTTATTGCAAAACACCCTATTAAGGCTGGATGGATTAAATTCATCAATTAGCGTATCAGCTCCAACCATCATTTGTAATGAAGCTCATCGCTTTCTTGTCGCAGAGCAAAGCGCGCAAATAGCAAAAAATCCCGGCAGTATTTTTCTTGAACCGAAAGGGCGTAATACCGCACCTGCATTAACCATTGCAGCATTAAATCAGCAAGAGAGCATACTGTTAATGATGCCTGCCGATCACCTGATCAGTCAGCTTGATTTATTCCATGACGCGATTAATGCAGGTATTGAAATGGCACAGCAGAACAAGTTGGTGACGTTCGGAATTAAACCTCATGTGCCGGAAACGGGATATGGCTATATCCATATAGGTACGGAACTTCAGGTATTTAATAATCAATCTATTCACGCAATAAAGGGTTTTACAGAAAAACCGCAATTATCCGTTGCTGAAGCCTATCTGAATTCCGGTGAATATCTCTGGAACAGCGGACTATTTATGATGAAAGCCTCAGTTTGGCTGGACAAGATTAAACAGTTTCAAAGCCCTATTCATGATGCTTGTGCATTAGCCTATGAAAAAGGTAAGCAGGATGGTTTATTTTATCGTTTGGATGAAACAACGTTCATAAATTGCCCAGCTGACTCAATCGATTATGCTGTAATGGAAAAATTAGCAGAAACGAATGATGAGCAACTGGCTGTTATTCCGAT
>JBELBG010000153.1:0-4411 GCA_042095435.1 Thiotrichaceae bacterium
CGGAAGAATTCTGACAGGACAGCGTCACATTCTCTTACTAACTTAACCATTACAAATTCATAGCGCCTTGGGATTAAGGTTCTGATTTTTGCGACGATGATGTCCCAGTCTCTTAGCAGATAAAACGTCACGACAGGGATCAATAAAAGATAGCTTACCCAGAGTATGAGTAATTGCCCAGAGGCGGAAACACGGGTGAGGAATTTGCCAGCAATATTACCAAGTGCCTGCCAGTGTCCGGTTAAGGATTGTTTTATGCCATCAAGATTAATCGTGTCTGGCTGTAGGCCAAATCGTTGTGTTGCCCACGGAATAAATTCGGCTTGAATCCAGTCTATCATTTCCGGTAAGCGCATCAGTAATCGCCGAATTTGCTCTTCAATTAATGGAAAGATCACTAAAATAAAAGAGAAGCCAATAATCAGCATTAGAAAAAAGACAAAGACGACGGACAGGGTTCTAGAAAACTTTATTGTTTCCAGTCGATCAACTGCTGGATCGCCAATATAGGCAAGAAAGGCACTAATTAAAAATGGCGTTAAGATTGGCGCTAACAGATACAGCAAATACCCTATCGCAATTACTGTAACCAGAATCAACCATTTTTGCGCATCCGTAACGTGTATGCTCATCTTATAAATTGGTAATTTAACTGTTCGTTATTATTGAGTTGTTTGAGTGTTCTGCCCAAGCCTATGGTTTTATTTATTGCTGTTATGCCGCCATGACTGATGATTTCAAACAGCACTTCATTTTCCTTGACTTGTTTTACCTGTACTTCAGTAACTGCCTGAATTGATTGAAGATAGGATAACGCCCTGGCGTAATCATCGACTGAATTAATTCCAGTCACCGCTAATTCAAGAATTTCTGTGCCTGCTGATACAGACGTCACATATTCGTTAGCGAGTCTATCGGCCAATTCGTTAATGCCTTCTTCCAATGCAATTTCTGCAATTTCACCTTGCGATGTCCAGCTCATTCTCGCTTCATTGTTATAAACAGTCCATTGCGATTCCCACAATGTCGGTGTTGTCTGAGTTAATCTAGCTGATAGAACAACATCTGACTCATAACGACTTGATGCATTTAATAGTGGCTCTTCAAAACTTGCCCAAACATCACTGACTCTCAGTTTCGATGTATCTTCCAAATCATGTAAGGGAAAAAGTAACGACACACCTCTTGCTGCAGCATGCTGATCAAGCATGGCAATATATTCAGGACTTTCTTCAAAACTCACTAAACGTCGAGAATTATCCTTCTCATGTGCGAACCAGACAAGAATAGACGGACGCTCTTGCCCCCAAATCGTTAAGCCGTAGTTTCGCATGGCATTATTTAACGTTGCTTCGTCAAACTGCACCCAGAGTTCTTTTTCTATTTCGCCGGTTTTTGCTACTTGCTCACTTATATTCTGCTTTTGCTGATATCGGAATTGTTGTACGAAACGGTCAGGCTGTTCTAATAAACCGCTGATCTCCCCGCTTTTGGCAATATTTCTGTTGCCAGTCAACTTGATTAAAACCTGAATCAAAGCTTGTTTGGTGGCGGG
Source organism: Thiotrichaceae bacterium (assembly GCA_042095435.1). GTDB lineage: Bacteria > Pseudomonadota > Gammaproteobacteria > Eutrophobiales > Eutrophobiaceae > UBA7359. Next base: position 1,556 of record JBELBG010000153.1, read on the forward strand.
TTTTCGTTTTGCCATAGATTCATCGCTAACCGGTGCTGTGGCCTGATAAAGGCCAGACACCTTTATGGCATATACTGGTTGCCAAACAAGCAGAACCAAGGCAAAAAACAGTGATATTTTGAATTTCATAATCAGTACGCTATTGAAGTGTTGTCTTTAAGTCAAGGATTGCGGTTAGCTGGCGACACCGATACCATACGCTACTTCGATTAACTGTAATTAACCGGGTTTACACCTAAAAATAATGACCAATTCCAAAGAAAAAAAGTTCAGCTATAAAGATGCTGGTGTTGATATTGAGCAAGGCAATGAACTCGTTCAACGGCTAAAAAAATCCGTCGGCAATACTCATAGAGAAGGTGTCATGGGGGGGCTTGGTGGCTTTGGTGCTTTATTTGATTTAGGTTCATTAAATTACAAACATCCGGTACTGGTTTCCGGAACGGATGGCGTCGGCACCAAAATTAAACTCGCGATTGACCATAATATGCACGAAACCATTGGTATCGATTTGGTCGGGATGTGCGTTAATGATTTAATCGTCCAAGGCGCTGATCCTTTATTTTTTCTTGATTACTTTGCTTGCTCCAGTCTTGATGTTGATGTTGCGGAAAAGGTCATTAGTGGTATTGCAGAAGGTTGTTCATTAGCGGGTTGTAGTTTAACAGGCGGTGAAACAGCAGAGATGCCAGGCATGTACCAAACGGGTGAATATGATCTGGCCGGATTTTGTGTTGGTGTTGTTGAAAAAGACGAGGTAATTACCGGAGAGAATGTTTCTGAAAGCGATGCATTAATAGCGCTTGCTTCCAGTGGTTGCCACTCAAACGGTTATTCTTTGGTTAGGAAAATTATTGATGATACCCATCAGGACTTATCAGAAACTCTGGATGGGAAACCATTATTAGAACTCTTGCTTGAACCAACACGTATTTATGTCAAACAAATTCTATCTTTAATAAAAACAGTACCTGTTAAGGCAATAGCGCACATCACCGGTGGCGGTTTAATTGAAAACATTCCGCGCGTTATACCTGATAATCTATCTGTATCAATTGATAGTAGTAGCTGGGTATTATCGCCTGTTTTCAAATGGCTTCAGGAAACTGGCAATATCGAAGCACGCGAAATGTATAAAACATTTAACTGCGGTGTGGGCATGGTTATTTGTGTCCCACAAGAAAATAAAGTTGAGGCTGTTAGTCTATTACTTGAGTTAGGTGAGACGGCTTGGGAGATAGGGGAAGTTATTTCAAGTAATGATGCAAAGGAAAGAGTAATAATTTAACTATTCTTTCGAAGAATACTCAGATGGTTTTAAATCTTTGATTAAATAAAGTGGCCTGTTCTTTGTTTCATTAAAAACACGGCCAAGATACTCGCCAATTATTCCTAACGCTAATAATTGAATTCCCCCAATAACACTAATAAGTACAACCAATGAGGGATAGCCTGCAACAGGATCGTCAAACATAATCTTCTTTATGATAACTATGATTGCGAATATCAGCCCGGCTAATGCAGTGAAAAATCCAATCATTGAAGCCAGTCTCAATGGCAAGACTGAAAATGATGTTAAACCTTCAAATGCTAAATCGAGTAAGCCCCAAAAATTCCATTTCGTCTCTCCGGCATAACGTTCATCTCGCTCATATGTGATTTCGGCTTGAGAATAACCTACCCAGGCAAATAGCCCTTTCATGTAACGATGTTTTTCACGTAATTTAAGTAGTGCGTCCAGTGCATCTCGACTTAGCAACCTAAAATCTCCAGTGTCTTTCGGAATTTTTATATCACTGAGTTGATAAAGAAATCGGTAATAAAGAAATGATGTGGCTTTCTTAAAGGATGTTTCTCCTTTTCTTTTACTTCTTTTTGCATTGACTACATCAAAACCATCATGCCATTTTTCAACAAGCTCTGGTATTAATTCCGGTGGATCTTGTAAGTCAGTATCTATTACAACAACAGCATCGCCAGAGGCATGGTCTAGCCCTGCCGTCAGTGCAATTTCTTTTCCAAAATTTCTGCTTAAATCAATGATTGAAATCCGACTATCATCGCCGTGCTGTTTTAACATTACTTCTAGCGTGTTATCAGTACTGCCATCATTGACATAGATGATCTCAAGCCCAAGCTCCAGTTCTTTAACAGCATTTATTAATCTCGAATAGAATTTATCTAATCCTGTTCCTTCATTAAAAGCAGGTGCTACAACAGATAATATTTTTTTATTATTTGAATCTTTATTTTGCATTTTATATTTTTTCGGCAATAGCTATTATCGAAAGCCCAAAAGGAAAGGCTACTTTCGTGATGAGCCTTGATTCAAAACTAAATATTTTTTCAAAAATATAATTTATCCATTTAGGAGGCATTTTTAAATCACTTTCTTCAACAACAGGAAATATTTTCTGTTTTATTCTTTCAATCAAAGCCAACGGGAATAAAAAACTATTGAAATATGAAATATAATTTATTTTCCAACCATTCAATTCCAATGTTTTCTTTAACTGACTAACTGTATACCTTCTTTTGTGATGGTGTTGCTCATCACGAGCCGTCCATAGAAACTGGTATGCTGGAACAGTTATCAGGAATTTACCATCGCTGTTAATATAATCTTTGAGCGAAGTTAAACTTCCAGCATCATCATCAATATGCTCCAACACGTCTAGTAAAACAATTAAGTCTTTATCTTTCTTAATATTGTCATGGATAATTTTGGGTAATTCGCCTTTATAAATTTCTCCTACATTTCTCGATTGCGCTTTTTCAAAAGCATTACTATCCCTTTCCATTGCGACCACATTACCGTACTTAGATAACATTTTCAGATTATCGCCAGTACCACAA
>JBELBG010000154.1:0-4386 GCA_042095435.1 Thiotrichaceae bacterium
AATTAATGAATTTAATCTTGCTCAGGGACGAATCATTGCAGGCAAATATGAGATTATTGAAAAGTTAGGTGGCGGGTATGAAAGTGAAGTTTATAAAATCCAGGAAATCACAACAGGCATAGTACGTGCTGCTAAATTCTTTTTTCCACAAAGAAACATAAATAATAAAACGTTTAATCGATATGCAAAACATTTGCATAAACTTAGACATTGTCCAATAGTAATTCAATATCATACCGAAGAAAAAATTATATTTAAAAAAACCTTATCACAATACTAATATCAGAATTTATAGAAGGGGAACCTTTGTCATCGTTTATTAAACGACAGAAAGGGAAGAGGTTAAGTGCATTTCAAGCAGTTCACTTTTTATATGAACTTTCAAAAGGTTTAGAACATATTCATCATATGGGTGAGTACCACGGTGACCTTCATGATGAAAATATTATTGTAAATCGGTTTGGTTTAGGGTTCGATCTGAAGGTATTAGATAGTTACTATTGGCCTGAATCAAAAAAGAAGAATATCCATCAAGATGTGATTGATGCAATAAAGATTTTTTATGATGTATTAGTTGGAAAAACTTATTATTCAAAACAACCGCAAGCTATAAAAAATATATGCTGTGGTTTAAAGCACAATTTAATTTTAAAAAAATTCAAGAATGTTTCTCAATTGAGAGAACACCTGGAATTGTTAAGTTGGAATGAATAATAAGTGAATGTATTGAAAATCATCTGTGGGCAGTTTATGCCAAATAGTAGTATAAATGTCCACTTCTGGCCGTTCTCTGTCATTCTAAAAAACGCTAAATTCCTTATTGAATCAATTATTCCGTTGCTATCCAGCGACTCGATATTTGCTCCGCCAATGCCGGATTATCGATAAATTTATTTCGATTGCCCTGTAATTCTTCAATAACATTATTACGTAGGAGTTCCTGTTTGCTTGGCGGGTCTTCGCGGTTCCAGACCTTCAGCAGCTTCAACATTTTCTTATCTATCGGCACACCGTATTCGTTATGCATATAAAAAATAGAACGTGCAATATTGCCTCGCGCTAATGGACGTGGCTCGGTAATTCCCATACGACGTTCAAAATCACATTTATCATATCGCCAGTCTTCACCGTCAATTAAGCCAAAACGTGTATCACGCCGAGAGATATCAATTTCCTGCCACACCGGATAGAGATTATGCATGTCGGCTTCCATGCGTGTAAAACGCGATGTTTCATCCAGACGGCATTGGCGACGACTATTACAACTTAGGTGTTCCAACATCCAGCTAACCGGATAAATCTGCTCTATGACAAACAAACGACCTTCGGTTAATGATTTCGCCGGATCAAAACGATACCCACAATAAAGAGACCAACCACCATTACCATAGAGATCGTTCCAGAATGTGTTTAAAACCACTTCATCATAATTTTCAACAGGTAAATTCTCAGCATAGCTCTGCTGAAAACTCATTAAAAAAAATAATGAAAAAATTTGAATGGTTTGTCGCACTTTATTAATTCTTTTAGTTCTAATTATTAATATGTATTTTATGTGGTAATCATATACTAGAGCGCTTTAAAATGTGAAGATGCTTTAAACCCGATAGCAATAATAAAAATGATACGTTTTAACAAGATTTTGAGACACTCATTATGCCAGTTTCTATTATTATGCCTAGCTATTAACTTGCTTGGCTGCTCAGACGGTTTATCACAACTCGAACGTATTCAATCCCGTGGGGATTTACGCATAGCCCTGATAGCGGCACCACCATTGTATTTCCCAGATGAGTCATTAATACGAGGTTATGATTACGAAATCATCGCTGACTACGCAAAATCAATTGGCGTTAAACTGGAAATAACACGCGCCAATACGATTGGTGAAACCAACACCCTGTTAAAACAAGGTAAAGTACATATCGGTATTGCCGGCAGCGCCCCTGTCTACTCTGAGGAAAAAATATCAAGTAGCATCGCCTATAATGAAAATGATTGGTATGTCATTGGTCATCAAAAAGATAAATTACCTAAATCTATTGAAGAAATTACACCCAGCACCGTCATTGTAGCGAAAGACAGTAAAGCAGCACTTGTTCTGGACGATATAAAACCAGAATACCCTTCATTATTCTGGCTGGAACTGCCTAACGGCAACACGAGGCAAGTGCTCGATCAGGTGAATAAAGGTAATTTCAAATTGAGTATCGTTAGCGCAGATATTTATTCCTACTACCGCTACTTATTTACCGAAATAGAAATTGCATTTAAATTGTCTAAAAAATATTCATCTCATTGGTTGACTCTCAGTAACACTGAAGATAGTTCTTTATCTGATTCAATCAATGGCTTTTTAGCTTTTTACAAAAACAGTAGCAAACTTAAAAAGAAACACGATAATTATTTCAAACACCTGGGCGTGTTTAATTACGTTGATATCCGTTATTACTTAAAGCGCATTGAAAATGATTTAGAGAAATATGAACACTATTTCCATAAAGCTGCCGTTAATAATGAATTTGATGCACGTTTTTTAAAAGCAATCAGTTATCAGGAATCTCATTGGAATGAAAAAGCACGCTCGCCTACTGGAGTAAGAGGTTTGATGATGTTAACCAGAGATACAGCAAAGCGTGTTGGTGTCACAAACAGGCTTGATCCAGAACAAAGTGTTATGGGTGGCGCAAAGTATTTAAAAATTTTAAAAGCCTCCATCCCGAAGAGAATAGAAGAACCGGATCGTTCCTGGATGACATTAGCAGCATACAATGTTGGCTTGGGACATCTTGAAGATGCACGCATCATTACACAAAAACAGGGAGACGATCCGAACCTTTGGCTGGATGTAGAAAAGCACCTACCCAAACTGAGTCAAATGAAATGGTATGAACAAACTAAACACGGCTATGCAAGAGGACATGAGCCGGTTAAGTTTGTCAGAAGAATACGACGTTATTACGATATCCTGCGTCTCTATCAGCAGGAAGAAATACTGGAAAAACTGGATAAGCCATTGGACTTAGATAATTTACAAATCAATTCGCCTGTCTTCTAAAAGCAGACAAATGACATTATTCATCGATAGGAAGAAACTGCAGCTACTGACTTTAAATATTAATAATATGTATATTTTCGTATATAAATCCATTAAGAATTAGTCTATATTTTTACTATGTCATATTTTTTCAGAATTATTCTTTTTGTCACATTTTCCAGCTTTGCATTTTCCAGCACTGCTGCTGCAATGCTTTGTGATATTGATAATATGGACAATACTGAAATGAATGAATCTATGGATAAGAATCATAGTGACAGTTGTCATGATGATGACTCTGATAATTCTGTAGATGAATCAATGGGTGATTGCTGTCACGACATGAATTTATGCCATGCATCTTCTTCACTTTTAGACAATAGCGCACTTAACCGAATTGACATTACTCATTTTTCTATTCAAAAACAGGAAAATGATAATCTCATTATGAACTCGTCTTTTCCGCCTGACCGACCACCAAAACACCTCGCATAAGTTAAGTTAGGTTTCAGTCAGTAATGTCTGTCTGTATGTATTCATAATTCAGGATATTGTTATGCGAGCTTTATTAATTCTTTTATATTTTTTTAGTTTTAGTGTTCATGCTGATGTTGTCAGTTATAACTTTGATGTTAACTACAAGGAAGTCAATATAACCGGCGAGCCTGCAATGGCGATGAGCATTAATAATCAGATACCTGCGCCGACTATCGAAGCGACTGTTGGTGATGTTTTAAACATCACGTTTAATAATAAGATGGATGTCGAGACCTCAGTTCATTGGCATGGTGTGTTATTACCTAATGATCAAGATGGCGTATCTTATTTAACGACACCACCCATAAAAGCGGGTAGCTCATTTACATTTGAATTTCCAGTAATTCACTCTGGCACCTACTGGTACCACTCACATACAGGCTTACAAGAACAAAGAGGAATATACGGTTCAATTATATTTCATGACAAAGAACAGCAGTATGATTATGACGTAGAGAAAGTCATTGTCTTGTCAGACTGGAATGATGAAAACCCGAAAAAACATTACGTAACCTGAAACGCGAAGATCACTATTACGCATTAAAAAAAGATCTAACGAGTATTGAAGCCGTTAAAGCAGAATCGTCACTAAAAAAAATGGGCTTAATAACACGAGTTGAACTGCATCAATCTACCGCTCTTACAGCAAAACAGTATCCTTTAGCGTTAAAAAAATTAACAAAACATGATGATGCAGAAGAACATAAAACGTCTAATTCAAAACGTACACTACTGCAGAAAAAAACTAATTCTATACAGACTATAATTACGCGATACAAAAACGACAAAGTAAAGCTGCAGCGCTCTTCACT
>JBELBG010000155.1:0-4374 GCA_042095435.1 Thiotrichaceae bacterium
TGAGTTATTACTCGATCTACCGAAAGTGAACAAAGTCATCTGGAGTGGCTTAATCGATATAACCGGAACAAATGAATCCTTTTATGAAAAGCACACTAATGCAGATGAGCGTAATGTCATACGTTTCATGCTAGCGAATGAGAAAAACCCAAGTTCTATTCTCTCTGCCACCAGAATGGTCAAGGAAAACGCTCGAATAACACGCGAGATTATGCCAAGCGAAGCATGGGAACAAATTAATGAATTTAATATATACGTCAAACAAAATGTAGATAACGCGTTAAAACGCGATAATCGCCATGAGTTTCTTGATGATGTTGTGCATTACTGCCATCAAACAACTGGATTACTATTAAGCAATATGAGCCATGGCACAGCATATAACTTTATACGTATAGGTCGTAATGTCGAACGCGCTGATATGACAACGCGTATTACCGATATAGGTTGTATGGCTTTACTTAGCGGTCATGATGATATTCCGGAAACGTATGGCAATATCTTGTGGATGCATGTGTTACGCTCACTTAATGCTTATCAAATGTATCGCCAACACGTACACGATCGAGTTAATGGCGAAGACGTTGTCGACTTTTTAATGCGTGACATAGAATTCCCACGTGCAATTGCACATTGTCTTGAAGGTTTAAGTTTCTGCATACAGAAACTACCTCACAACGATCATGCTTTGCGAATTATTTCTCGTGTACAAAGAATGATCAATGAAATGGACTCTTCAAAGTTAATCGAATCACAATTGCATGAGTTCATAGATGAACTGCAAATTGATCTGGCAGAAATCCACAGGCAAGTAAGCAGTACCTGGTTTGATTATTCCGATATCGGATCAGAGCAGGAACAATAAGCCTTATCGTTAAATATAAGACGGTCTTCTCAGATCCAGGCTGTAAGGCTGTTCAGCAGGTGGCGGCTCCTGAGAAACCTGCAAAATTCCTTGAGTATGCCCCATTGGTAAGAAGCGATTATTTCTTCTAGATTCTGCTTCGCTGGCATTAATGGGAAAAGAATTGTAGCTAAGCCCGCCCGGGTGCGATACATGATAAGTACAACCGGCTATTGAACGTTGATTAGCCGTATCAACAATATCAAACACCAATGGCGTCTGAATATGTATCGTAGGATGTAATGCCGAATAAGGATCCCATGCTTTATAACGGACGCCGGCAACATAACTGCCTCGAATCCCTGTCGGTCTTAATGGCACTTTACGGCCATTACAGGTGACGATATAGCGATCACCAGCCATTCCATTAATACTCACTTGTAATCGCTCTACAGAAGAATCGACATAACGAGACGTACCCTGCCCTGAACTCTCTTCGCCTAATACATGCCACGGTTCCAGGGCGGAATGTAAATCCAATTGCATGCTATTGGTGAACAACGTGCCAATATGTGGAAAACGGAATTCTTTAAACGGTGCAAACCATTCTATTTCAAAGTTGTAACCGGCTTCACGTTGATCAGCAATCACCTGTTTAAAGTCTTCCCAGATGTAATGCGACAACATGAAGCGATCATGTAATTCAGTACCCCAACGTATTAGTGGTTTCTTATAAGGCTCACGCCAGAAGCGCGCAACCAGACTTCGAATTAACAAAACCTGCAATAAGCTCATACGCTCATGTGGTGGCATTTCGAAACCACGAAATTCAACAATACCTTTACGACCACTCGCACTGTCGGGCGAATAAAGTTTATCAATGCAAAATTCTGCACGATGTGTATTACCGGTTAAATCAGTCAGAAAGTTTCTTAATACACGATCAACTAACCACGGTTGATGCCAATCACCATCTGGCAATTCACTCATAGCAATTTCAAGTTCGTATAAATTATCATCACGCGCTTCATCTATTCTCGGCGCTTGACTGGTCGGGCCAATAAACATGCCTGAAAATAAATAAGACAGCGATGGATGATGTTGCCAATAAGTAATTAAGCTACGCAACAGATCAGGTCGTCTTAAAAATGGACTTTCTGCTGGCGTTACACCTCCAAGGGTTATGTGATTACCACCACATGTACCTGTATGCTTTCCATCTAGCATAAACTTTTCAGTGCCCAAACGTGTCTGTCGTGCTTGGTGATAAATCGTTTCGGTATTTTTAACTAACTCTTTCCAGTTACTCGCAGGATGAATATTAACTTCAATCACACCCGGATCAGGTGTGACTTGTAACATCTGTATACGCGGATCCCATGGCGGCGTATAGCCTTCGAGAACAACAGGCAATTTTAAAGCACTGGACGTTTCTTCTATGTAATGAATTAGCTCAAGATAATCTTCAATGAGTGATATAGGTGGCATAAAGATATAAAGACAGCCTTCCCGCACTTCAACACATAAAGCGGTGTGAACAACTTCGCGATCAGGCTCATCAACATCATTCGTTTTGTTTTCAGAAGCTTTAACGCCTGCTATAGGATCATCAACGGATATCTTTTTATCTTCTTCCGCTTCTTCAGCCAGGTTTTTAGCGACAGCATCAGGATGTAGACGAACAACCTTATCTGGATTCTTCCCATCAACTTTCTTTTTAAGTGTTTTGGCTAATTCAGGCAATGAACTCTCTTCTTCAAATGGATCACGCTCCGGTGTAACTTCAACATCTTCAGGCAACGTCCACGGCAATGATCCCAAAGGCAAACGATAACCCATAGACGAATCACCCGGTGTTAATAGCATATGATCACCACGTATAGGCCAAACGCTACTTTTCCAAAATCTTTTATCACTCTCTTCTTTATGTTTTAAAGGCAAAATGTATCCGGTCACTTTATTCAAACCAATTTTAAATTGCTTTTGTAACCGCGCGCGTTCTAAAGGATCTTTTAACTTATTGTTTTCAGGTTGCACACCTTTAGGCAGCGCTCCTTCTTTCCATAAGTAATAACCTGTATCTTCATAAGCCGGAATTATATAGTCCGGTCTGAGCTTAAGTTTGTTCGCTAAAGTTTTTATAAAACTGGACGCTTCTTTATCACCAAACTTATAGTTCTTGTTTTCATCGGCTAACCACTGATAATCATGCCAGATAGCTTTACCGTCTTTACGCCAGAACATAGACAACGCCCAACGTGGTAAAGGTTCGCCCGGATACCATTTTCCTTGTCCGTAATGCAGCATTGCACCAGGTGCAAATTTTTCTTTAAGTTTTAAAAATAACTCGCCTGCCAATTCACGTTTCTTATCGCCCAATGCCGCATCATTCCATTCTGCCCCTTCCATATCATCAATAGAAACAAATGTCGGTTCACCACCAACAGTTAAACGCACATCACTTTTCTCAAGGTCTAAATCTGTTTTTTCACCTAACGCTAAAATACTTTTCCATTGCGCATCGGTATAAGGTTTAGTAACACGCGGATCTTCATGAATACGAAATACCTGATTCGAATGGGTAAATTCAACTTCACATAGATCCATCGCGCCGGTGATAGGCGCAGCACTAACAGGATCAGGTGTACACGCTAAAGGAATATGCCCTTCACTGACAAACATACCCGAAGTCGGATCAAGGCCAACCCAACCTGCTCCTGGCAAATACACTTCTGCCCAGGCATGCAAATCAGTAAAATCTTTTTCAGGCCCTGATGGTCCATCAAGTGATTTCATGTCAGCGGTTAATTGCACCAGATAACCGGAAACAAAACGCGCTGCCAATCCTAAGTGTCGAAGTATTTGCACTAATAACCAGGCAGTGTCGCGACAAGAGCCTTTTTGTATCGTTAACGTTTCGTCGCATGTTTGCACACCCGGTTCCATTCGGATGTTATAACCAATGTCCTTTTGTAAGCGCGTGTTTATATCAACAAGAAAGTCAATCGTTCTTCTTTTTTTAAGGTCAACTTCACTGAGCCACTTTTTTAATTTTGGACCGTGCGCACTCAACTCAAGATAAGGAATCAAATCTTCTGCAAGTTGGTCATCATATTTAAATGGAAACTCTTCACCTTCTTCTTCCAGAAAAAAATCAAACGGATTAATGACTGTCATTTCTGCAACTACTTCGACATGAACTTTTAGCGTTCTTGTTTTCTCAGGGAAAACCAAACGGGCTAAATAATTACCATAAGGATCCTGTTGCCAGTTAATAAAATGCTTTTTTGGTTCAATATTTAAGGAATAAGAATGTATTGGAGTGCGCGAATGTGGTGCAGGGCGTAACCTAATTACGTGCGGCGCAAGTGATATTAACTTATCGAAGTGATATTCAGTGTTATGTTTTAGTGCAACTCGGATTGCCATGAAAAACTCTCTAATAAATAAGGATTAAGCTACACGTTTTGATAACGTACGGCAAATATTAGACAGGAAACAAATATTATTTTTATATTTAAAAAATAATA
>JBELBG010000156.1:0-4332 GCA_042095435.1 Thiotrichaceae bacterium
TTATTGGTTACTGAAATATTTTTACCTGCGGTTTTGGAATGCAACAAAAACTAGATCTCATACTAAAAAAAATAATGATGTTACTCAGTCAACTCGGAGTAACACTTACCTATTTTTTTAAAAAAACCAGAGCCATTAGCATTAAGTATTTTCATATATGCCGTAATTACTTATTGGTTCTCACCCACAAATCTGTGTCGGCATGCAAAGCACATTGGCCTGCAATTCGTTATCAACTACAACAATATGCATTATTGATCCGTCTGGATAAGCCTGTTGGTATTTATTTACTGTTATGGCCAACGCTTTGGGGCTTATGGATGGCGGCACAAGGATTACCGAACATCAACGTCTTAATTGTTTTTGTACTAGGTGTTATTTTAATGCGTTCAGCCGGTTGCGTTTTAAATGATATTGCTGATAGACGTTATGACCCACACGTTGCACGTACGAAAAAGCGTCCAATAGCAAGCGGGAAAGTAAGCTCTCGAGAAGCAATGCTCCTAGCAGGTAGCTTGATTCTGATTGCCTTTTTACTTGTTTTAACGATGAATTGGCTAACCATTCAACTGGCTTTTGTCGCGGTAATACTTGCCGGCATTTATCCTTTTATGAAACGTTATACCTATCTACCCCAGTTCTTTCTGGGTCTGGCATTTGGCTGGGCTATACCAATGGGCTTTGCTGCTCAAACGGGTTCTGTCCCGCAAATTGCCTGGTTATTACTCATTGCCAACATCCTCTGGTCCGTCGCCTATGATACGATGTATGCCATGGTTGATCGTGAAGATGACCTGAAAATAGGTGTTAAATCCACAGCAATTTTGTTTGATGATGCCGATCGGGTTATTATCGGTATTATTCAAGCGCTTGTTTTAGTAACACTGATAATAACAGGTAAACAGGCGCAGCTGGGGAGCTATTATTATTTTGGTCTTGCAATTGCGAGCTGTTTCTTTATTTATCAACAATTTCTTATTAGAAATAGAGAACCAGATCGATGCATGCAAGCGTTTTTAAATAATAACTGGTTTGGTCTGACTGTTTTTGCAGGATTGTTTCTTGATTTTATAATTAATAAAAATGTTTAGAAAAATACTATTACTTACCTGCCTTTTCGCATTATCTATCTCGCCATTAAAAGCTGAAGATGATTACGAATTGATGTCTGAACAGTGCACAAGGATCGGTAATAAACTGGGTAGCGTAAATATTAAGGATTGTCTGGATGTTAATCTTGCTGCTACAGAAGGTCGTTCAGTAAACAAACAAGCTCTTCTTCTAAAAGAATACCCACCATTGCCAAGACGTTCACCTCTAGGGAAAGTCTTGTTAATTGGCGGCATTCACGGTGATGAGTATTCATCTGTCAGTATTATTTTTAAATGGATGAAAACGCTGGAACAGTATCACTCGGGTCTTTTTCATTGGCATATTGTTCCATTAATGAATCCAGATGGTTTATTACAAAGGAAGTCGCAACGCATGAATGCCAATGAAGTTGATCTTAATCGAAACTTTCCCATGGATGATTGGGAAAATACTACTTTAAGACACTGGAAACAATTTACCGGCAGTAATCCAAGGTATTACCCTGGTGAAAATCCTTTAAGCGAGCCTGAATCAGCATGGTTAGTTGAACACATTAATGAGTTCAACCCCGATGTTATTGTTGCTGTGCATGCACCTTACGGTATTGTCGACTTTGATGGTCCTCGCGACGGTCCTTACAAACTGGGACGCCTACACCTTAACCTATTAGGCACGTATCCTGGTTCATTAGGAAACTATGCAGGAATTCAACGCAAGATACCTGTTGTAACTATCGAACTGCCATACGCCGGTATCATGCCGACGACAAAAGAAATTAATGATATCTGGCGTGATATGGTCAGGTGGCTAAGTAAGAATATTACTGAAGAAGCTTATCTGGATTCTCAAAAACAAAATCAGGACGCAGCGCCTTCATAAACAATTCGCCACTGTCCATCTTTCTCCATACGCCAATACTGGCGTTTGGTGAACTTCCTTTTAAAATTATCACTGGCATAATCCTGAACAAAAGTAACAACCATCAATTGCTCTTCACCTGGATACAAAAACATACTTTTATTCGTTAGATTAACTTTAATAAACTTTTTTGAAGGGTTCACTCTGCGTTTGTATTCCACCCAGGAATTATAGTCTTTACCTAAACCCGAATAATCTTTTGAATAATGCCGTAAATATAAATCCACATCCCTACTTTCCCAGTCATCTCGCCATTGCTCGACAAAGTTCTTATAAGAAGCTTGCTGCTTTTTCCATTCCTTTTTTGTAAGCCAGTTAATTGAATCGCTAATAACGACAGGTGTTTTACTTTTATCAATAAATGGAAACAGTGTATTTAAATCATTATTACTGACAATAACACAACCATTACTATCTTTGGGAGGACGACTAAAAGTACTACTTGGTGTGCCATGTAACCAAATGCCATAGCCCGTCCTACCATGTCGTTGATCCCACACATTAGGATAATCCAGAGGAAAAGCACCGTCCCCATAAAGATCCGGTAATTCTTCAGACTCTATAAAACCGGTAACAAAATACACACCGATAGGCGTTTTCTGATCACCTTCTATAATTTTGCCGGTACCGTTTTTACCTATCGTGGTATAAAAATCTTTTATTAAAATTGGTACACCATTCTGGTTCTTGAACAAAAACAAGCGTGAACGGGAAGAATCAACAACGATGACATGTTTTTGTTTACCCGCTAATTGTATTAACGAAGCCGGTATTTTATCTCTATCTACTGGGGACTGATGATATTGCCATCTTGTCTGAGCCTCATCACGCAATGAAGAAATACGCTCGAATGAAGCATTTGAAATATTTCCAAAATCAGTAATAGCTTGTGAGCGCGCCAGTAACATATCCGCATAAATTAAACGTGCCAATCTAAAATCAGGATTAAGTTTGATTAGCTGTTGTAAGTCTTTTATTGCCTGCTCTGTTTTATCATTCTTAATATCTTCCAACGCACTTATCAAAAGGTTTTCAGAGTGTCTTGATAGCGTCTGATCAGACGTTGCTTTAGAAAGCAGATCTGCAGCTAATAAGGAATGACTAAAACAAATGTAACTAATAAAAAGAAGATGTTTAAAATTAAGCTGCATTTTTAACACCTTGCTTCATCTTACCGCGTTCTTTCCTGGGTAATTAGCCAGTTATCATCAACCTTACGCATCAAAACTTCTTTTTTTACTTTATCGCCATAAGTATTTGACTGGTAACCCTGAGTAAAACGTACTTCTGCATAGTCTTTCCCATGCAAATTAATCTTTATATTAGTTAATGTTACCTTAATAAAACGAGGTTTGTTTAATCGAACATGTCGTTCTTTTTCCCATGCTGTACGACTTAAACCTTTTGGTGGCACAAATTGTCTACCGTAACTTGCAAGATAAGCATCGACATCCTGAGCAGACCAGGCATTGGCCCAGTTCTTAATTGCTGATTCCACTGCTTTCCTGTTAAGTGCTTTTTCTTTCTCAGCATCAACTTTTTTAATTTCTTCTTTTTCAGCTGCTTGAGCTGCTTCTATTTTTGCTGGAATCGTAATAATTTCAGGTTCTTGTACGACAGACTCCACTTCCTGTGCACTAATCGGTTTAGCCTGTTTTTTTGTCACAGCGACAAGTTGTTCTTCTTTTTTGCTTTGCTGTAATGGTGGTGAAACCAGTTCATTCACCAGTGATAATTTTTCTCTGGCAACATTATTACTTGTATCCAGTTCAAGAGCCTGGTTGTAGGCACGGCTGGCCAGTTTTGCATAAATATCCCCCAGATTTTCATGTGCTGTTGCGTAACTAGGGTGGGTATTAATCGCGCTTTTTAACGCTTCGGCAGCTTCTGAGTATTTACCCTGCGCGGCATAAACGACAGCCAGATTATTATAAGGCTCAGGTAATTCAGGGTTGTTTTCCGTCAACGCTATAAAAACTTTTTCAGCTTCATTGTATCTGTCCATACGCGTTAATATTAAACCTTTCATGAATCGCAATTTAATATCTGACGAATTTTGGGATAATAGTTCTTCTGCTGACTGTAGCGCCTCTTTATAATTCTTTTCATTAATTAACAGCTGAATATCGCCATAGGACGTTTGAGCATATGAGTTAGAAAAGCAGAGCAGAGAACACAGAGATAACGCAATAATTGCTTTGTTAAAAACCATTAACTGTTCCGTTTAGTATGAATCGAATTACTTTGCTGTAGCAATCTTTCAAAATTGGAGCCCCGAGAGGGAATCGAACCCCCAATAGGTGATTACAAATCACCGGTTAT